>JBMOIK010000001.1:0-46852 GCA_049317365.1 Rectinemataceae bacterium
AGGCCCAGTGAGAGAACTCGATATGAATGCCCTTCTCGCAGCCCTCCAGCTCGGGGAAACCCAGGATTGGGAGTTCCTACGCAAGGGACGCATCCATTGGGCTGACAAGTAGCGCACCTGCGAAGAAGAGATAAAAGAATGCAACTGAATCAAATCGATAGAGCCAGTTAACATTCGAGAACAACGAATCCAAAAAGATCCCTACTGGCGATCGTGTCATTTCCCAAAGAAATTGGAAGCACGAATGTCAGAGTGGCCGAGATTGCCGACACGGCGTTGCTCCATGCCACTGCCTCTGCGAGGCAGTGGGTTCGAACTTCCGCTCAATCCTGGAAGAGCAGCGGGCGCAGATCCCGGTCGACGAAGTAGTACCAGGTCTTCCCTACGGCCTCCGGCGGATGATCGGTGTCGTCTTTGGCAAGCGATATCTCTCCCTCGCACTTCGGACTTCGTTCGAGGAAGTGGACATGGTGCCGTTTTTCGCCGTCGAGGACGAACCATTCCTCCCACGGAAGGTGCATGGCGGCGGAGATTGGAGGAAGGGCATGGATGACGATTGCATCCTTTAGGCCTGGGTAGCTATGGGGTCTCACGAGCCAGGTGTATTCCGCATACAGGTTTGCCTTGGCCTTCTCTGGAGTTGCGAGGAGTGAATCTGGATCGTGGCCAAAGTTCCTGAAACACTCGATGACACCCGTACCCCGAAGCCTATCCACAAGCGATGATCCTTCCATGGTAAACCCTCCTCCTGGTTGTCAGGAGCCCCCATTTTCGCCGCGGAGACGGAATGGGGCAAGCCCTCGAACATCCTTCGCGCTTTGCGCCTCCGCGCGCTGCCAATCCCATGCTTTTCCCAGGTTTGTAGAGGCGCCAACGATGGAAGGATAGAACCGGAAAGGGCGGCGGACCTAGGCTGCTCCACCTGCCAGGCTGATTTCATAGGCGATCCTTCTTCCCCTTCGCATCCCGCATCGGCGATTTGCATCCTGATTTCCTGTCGAATTGTAGCTAGGTTCTCATAAATCGCTTCAATGTATGAAGATAGTGCTTGACATGGGCACCGCTACGCGGATGCTTCCGGGGCTGCTCGCGAGGCGCTCATGCTAGCCGGCAACCAGTGCAAAATATGCACATACTGCCACGTCGGCAACTACCGAGGAATCCTGGGTAGTTCGGGAGTGTTGGAAAGAGGACAACTCCACGCTCAAGGCGGCGCTTCTGGCCCGGGCGAGGGAGGATCGAAATGCTCTGCTGAATTCGCACTCTTCATACGCGCAATGCATGGAGAGCCCATCGGAGCCCTATCTCGAATCGCCTGCCATGTCGCCTGCCCTGTCTCCTGGCCTGTGGAAGCGGTATGAGCTTGCCCCTGGAGTCGAACTGCACGTATCCCGGCCTGCGGAGAAGCGAGAGCGTGGGCTGATACAGAGTCTTTTGGAATTTGTCTCGAAGGAGGGACGAAGATCATGAACGAAAATGAATCTATGTCAGGGAACTCTGAAGGCGTGCCGGCATTCCGGGCGGCTGCCGAGCGGCGATTGATCAGGCCTTCGGGCAGCCATCGTCATTTTCGACGACCAGGTGGAAGTGCTGCTCAAGGCAGCGCAGGTCTCCGAGCAGTATAAGGCCGAAGCCCGTTCAAAACTCACGTGCATCGAGGCCCGGTCGAATACAGCCCTGCACGAAGGCTGGCTCACTGGATGCCGGAGCATCGCCTCGAACGAAGCCGGATCCCAGGGCGGATTCCTTTCCAGGTGCTTCCTCCTGACCGATGGCCAGGCGAAGGCGGGCCTCACGGATCCCGAACAGATCGCCAGCCAGGCCGCCGACATCCACAGGAATGCAGGAATCTGTACCAGTACCTTCGGTATCGGGACTGATTACAACGAGGGGCTCCTTGGTCCGTTGGCCGTTGCCGGGTCGGGACAGTTCCATCACCTCAGGAATCCCCGGGAAATCGAGACCTCCTTTGGCGGGGAACTCTCGGAGCTTTTCAACGTCGTTTCGAGGAATATCAGGATCGAACTGGAAATCGGTTCCATCAAGGCTGCCAGGATCATAAGCCAGTATTGGGTGCATCCGGCAGAAGAGAAGCAGCGCCTGGTAGTCGATGTCGGAGACCTCATTGCCGACGAGGAGAGGAACCTCGTGGTGGATCTTCATTTTCCGAAGGTTGCCGAAGGAGAAAAAATCACGGTCAGGGCGCGGCTGCTGCGCCAGGGGAATGGCTCTGATTACGCCTCCGCCTGGGAGGAACTCGGTTTCGAAGGCGCTTCCTCGACGGCCTGCGACGAAGAAATCCGCGACATGCATGTCATGCACTGGGTAGGCCTCCACCATTCCGAGAGGGCAAAAAAAGAGGCCCTCGACCTGATGCGCGAAGGCGACCTCGCCGGCTCGATCCGTCGCCTCGAAGGCGTGATCAGGAGGCTTTCCGAGTATGCGGCTGGTGACAGGGATCTGCTACAGTCCATCGCCGACCTCAAAGCCTTGCGCAAGGATCTGAAACATAACGCGGTAGATGCCGAATGTGTCCGCGAACTCAGCTCCACCTCAATACGGATGTCCCGCGGCCAGCGCGACTATCGGGCATCGAAGTAGTCATAATTGCGATGATAAAGGCCAGCGAGCCATCCGCTCAGGATCGATGCGGTTCCAATCCCGGAAAGGGGAGGGATGACTGGCATCACCATCGGTCCCGGCAAGGTGAAGGAACGTGCCTTTTCGGGATTCTGGAAGCGCGACCTCGATACGGACCTCGCCGCCGCAGGGCTCCTTGTGGAGTTAGGCGAAGACCCGGAGTCGGCAATCCGGAGGGTGAGGGCGGGCGTACAGGGCGGAAACTCAGGCTAGCTTCTCGTACTCCCCGAGCAGGAAGCTCCTGAGGGATAGATGCCTGACCCCGCGCTCATCCGCCTGGATGGGGTCCATGCTCACCACGAACTTGGGCCAGGCGTCGTCGAGTTCGAGGAGGGCGCCGAACTCGCGCTCTCGCGTCGTTTCATCGGCGAGGAGATAGCAGGCCTGGACGTGGATGCGCTGCCCTGCGCGGTCGCAGACGAAGTCGATTTCACGGGACCCGGATCTGCCGGAATGGATTTCCCAGCCGTCGAGTTCGAGGCGGAGGAAGACCGCGTTCTCGACGACCTTCGCGATGTCGCGCCCGGCAAAGCCTCGCAGCTTCGAGCGGAGGCCGAGGTCCTCGAAGTAGTACTTGTTCCCACTTTCGAGGATGCGTTTGCCCTGGAGGTCTTCCGGCTGGATGCGACGGACGGCGAAGGACTGCTCAAGGTAGGCGAGGTAATCGAGGACGGACTGGGGCGAGACCTCTATTTTCCCGGATTTAAGGTAATTGGCGATGTTGCGGGCGGAGCTCGGACTGCCGATGGAATCCGCGACGAACTCGGCGATTCGCGAAAGGATGGCCGGATTCCGAACGCCGTGGCGGAGGACAATGTCCTTGAGCACGACGCTGTCGAAGACGCCGCCGAGGTACTCGAAAACCGTCTCGTCCTGGAGCGACAGGTTTCGCAGGAAGGGAAGGCCGCCATAGCGCAGGTAGAGATTGAGCGCCTCGTCCGAATCGCTGTGCCCGTGGAAGACGAGGAACTCGTCGTAGGACAGCGGATGGATGCGGAGCGTGGCAACGCGGCCTGTGAAGAAGGTCGCAATCTCCCCCGAGAGGAGCTGGGCGTTCGTGCCGGTGACATAGATGTCGTGGCGTCCCTCTGCGGCCAGGCTGCGGAGCGCGCGGTCAAAGCCTGGGATCTCCTGGGCCTCGTCGATGAAGAGGGCGACCTTGCCCGAGCCTGGCAGCGCCTTGGCCTCGGCTTCGAGGCTTGCGCCATCCTTGATGCCGTCCCAGCGCGAGAGCTCCTTGTCGATATAGAGGACGGGTCGCTCCGGCCTTTCGGTACGGCTTTGCTGGGCGAGGAGCCTGAGGATGCTGCTTTTCCCGGCGCGGCGCTGGCCAGTGATCAGTTTGATAAGGGCAGTATCGGCAAAGGGCCGGATTCGCTCGAGGTAGCGCGTCCGTGGGATTATTGCTTCTTCTTCCATGTATCCAATGTAATGGACAAAAGTACATTCGTCAACATCTTTGTCTATCATGATGGACAAGGCCCTGCGCTCCATGGTCCAGGCTGGACCACTTCCCCACTCATACCCGTGAATCATACTTTTGGCGAATGGCGTGGTCAGCGTGATGGGGCAATGATAGGCTCTGCCAGAAGATCCCCTTTGGTCTGTGTGCCAATAGATCGGCCGTGGGGAATAAGTACTTTCCTGCAATGGAGAACCAGGGTGAACCAGATACTCGTCCAGGGCTCGCGCCTTTTCGATCCAGCCTCAGGCTTGAATGAAGTCGGGGATATCTTGATCGAAGAAGGGCGGATCGCCGCGCTCGGCAAGGTCAATGCTGGTCCCGAAGCGACGGTCATCCGGGCACAGGGGCTCCTGGCCCTTCCTGGTTTCATCGATATCCATGCCCACGCCTTGTCTGGACTGATTCCGCTCTGCGCCGATCCTGACGCGGCGGGTGTTCATTCCGGCGTGACCTTAGTCTGCGACGCCGGAAGCGCGGGTTGGGCGAACCTCGACGAAGCTGCCGAACTCCTCTCTCGTCGCAAAGCGGCTGGCAAGCTTTCAGCCTTCGTGCACCTGGCTCCCGAGGGCGAAAAATATCTCCCCGAGCAGGGCTATGAGCGATGGGATGGCAAGGCTGCGCGCTCTGCCCTTGGGCGGCATTCCGATCTCGTGGTGGGCATCAAGGTTCGCGCCGTCGAAGCTGCCCTCCTCTGCAAGGGTATCGATGTACTTGCGACTGCGGCGGAGCTCGCCCATGATCTCGGACTCCCCCTCATGGTCCATGTCGGGGACAAGGGATGCGCCGCCCTGAGCGTGGACGATATGTACGCCCAGACCACCAGGATCCTTGGCCTTTTGCACAGGGGCGACATACTCACCCATGCGTATACGCCTTTTGCGGGAGGGCTTTTTCGCGATGGGAATCCCATACCAGGGCTCGAAGCTGCGATAGCGCGCGGGGTCCTCCTCGACGCGGCACCGGGGCGCGGGCAATTCAGTTTTCCGCTTGCGCGGCGAGCCATCATGCGTGGATTCAAGCCCCAGCTTGCAGGTACCGACACCGTGGCGCTGCCCGACCCGCAGCCACATTTCTATTGTGTCGCCACCGTGATCTCCAAATTCCTGGCCCTGGGATTGTCTCTTGCGGAGGTCGTCGCCCTGGCTACGGGGAACGCAGCCCGCGCCTTGGGGAAGGCCGAAAGCGCCGGCGCCTTGGCCGTGGGACGGGATGCTGACATCACGCTCGTCCGCCTGGAACGCGGGCTTTTTGTCTTTACGGATGGGGGGCCGGGCAATCTACGGATGGGCACGGAGCTGCTCCGGCCTGTGGCGACTATCGCGGGGGGCAGGCGCTACGACATTTCCGAAGCGATCGCGGGCCATCGCGTCGATCCCGTGGCGGCCTTCAGGCAGATGCGCGAGAAAAAAAAAGCTGCCACGAAGCGTTGAGGGTTCAAGGAGGACAGCATGGGAGATTTCGACGAGATCGATAGCGAGCGACTGTATCGGGATGTCCTCGAGCTTCAGGGCGTCAAGCACCCGGTGGTTTCTCCCGACGCCCTCAATGCCTGTGCCGACCGCATCGCCAGGGATATGGCAAAGGCTGGCTTGCGCGTGCGGGAGCAGCGCTTCCGCGTAGATGGCTTCGATCTCGAGTTCAGGAACATCGAAGGCAGCCTCGGCCCGGTCGATACCGAGGCCTCCGCTGTCCTTGTCGCCCACTACGACACTGTCGCAACGACGATGGGAGCCAATGACGACGCGAGCGGCATTGCTGCAATGCTTGAGATCGCAAGGGTCCTCGCCGCCCTCCCTTCCCCCCCTCCTGTGTATTTCGTCGCGGTGAGCCTTGAGGAGGGGAATCCTTCAATCTGGGCAGCGGAGCGGAAGCATGCCAGGGCTCTTGGCCTGGTCGACGATAATAATAATTACTTGAATTGGTCGGATGGCAAAGCCGCTGACAAGGCCAAGGCCGCTGCGCAGGCTGCCTTCAGCGGCGGTCTGGCGTACGGGGAGGCCTGGAGGAAGATTCTCGCAGAAGAAGCCAAGGACCTTACACCTGCACTCCGCGCACTGTTTGAGGCAATGCTGCCATTCTACGAGGGAGTCACCACCGCCACGGCACCCGGCTATCTCAGCCGGATAGGCAGCCATCAGTGGATCCGAAGCGCTTTGGCCGAAGGGCGGCGCATCGCATTCAACATCACGCTGGACGAGATCGGGACCTGTCGTCATGAGGAAGGCAGCCAGGGAAAGCTTGGCGGAATCGACCTCTATCCGCTTTTTACGGATAGCCATCGTGTCGATCGGGAACGGCGCATCGCTGACTTCCTCCTGGTTCTTGCCGACGCGAATTCGGGCGCGGTCGGGAAGGCCCTGATGGCCAAGGCACGGTCTCCGGGAATCGACCTTCCGGCGGCCTTCGTGCATACCCCCATGAACTTCCAGGAACTCGCCAAGGCCGTCCCGATGGCGCTCAACTCGGACCACGCCAATTTCTGGAAGGAGGGCATCCCCTCGATCTTCCTCTTCGACAGTTCGACGGGGCGCAATCATTTCTGCCACAGCATGGCAGACGATGCAAGGGCTGTGGATTTCGACCACGTACGGGGAATAGCGAGGGCCGTGGCTTCGCTTGTCGCCGACCGCGGTAATTGGCCGGATCGCAGCTGAAGCTGGAGGGAAGACATATGTATGACGATCGCTGCGACCAGCTCGCGAAGCTCGTGACTGAATGGTCGCTCGGAGTTCGCGAGGGCCAGAAGGTCATCGTGAAGGGACCCGATTGCGCAAAACCCCTCATGCTGGCCCTTGAAAAGCGGATCTACGAGGCAGGAGGCTTCCCCTGGTTCCAGATAGCCTTTGCTGAAAGCGAAGAGATAGCCTTCCGTTACGCGAGCGACAAAATGCTCTCCTGGCCCTGCGACCTCGACATGGAAGCCGTGGAGCGTTTCGATGCCTTCGTGCTGATCCAGGGCGAAGACAATCCGAAAGCACACTCCCGGGTGCCACCGGCGCGCAGGGCCATGGCTCTGGCAGCGGCCATGCCTGCCCGAAACGCGGTGATGAGGCGGGCGGCGACGGAGAAATTCGCGTGGACAGCGGCGGTGTGGCCCACTGCGGGTTATGCGAACGAAGCCGACATGTCCATCCTGGATTTCGAGGACGCCCTCTTCCGGTCTTGCCTTCCAGAAGGAAAGGACCCGGTGGCGCACTGGCGCTCGGTCGAGGAAAGGCAGCACGCTGCGATTGGGGCCCTTGCCGGGGCCCGCGAGCTGCGCATCGAGTCCGAGGGTACCGATCTCAGGCTCTCTGTAGCGGGACGGCTCTGGGGCAATGGCTGCGGCAAGCACAACCTTCCCGACGGGGAAATATACACCGGTCCCATCGAGGACAGCGCCGAGGGCCATATCCGTTTCCCCGGTCGAGTGCTCTACAAGGGGGGCGAAGCCCGCGGCATCGAGCTTCGCTTCGAAAAAGGACTCGTGGTCGAAGCTTCGGCTGAATCGGGTGGCGCCTTCCTTGCCGCGATGCTCGACACCGACCCGGATGCACGAAGACTCGGCGAAATCGCCTTTGGCATGAATGAGGGAATAACAGAACTCTGCGGGCAGATCCTCCTCGATGAGAAGGCGGGAGGCACGATGCACATTGCCCTCGGGAATGGCTACCCGCAAACCGGCAGCATCAACCGTTCGGCCCTCCATTGGGACCTCGTGCTCGACACAAGAAAGGGTGGACGTGTTTCGATTGACGGGCGCGTTGTCCTGGAAAATGGCAGATATGCCATCTAGGCCACCATGCCCGAAACCATGATGCCCGACACCATGATGCTCGATACCGGTGATGGCCAGCTAAGCCTCATCCTGCCCGCTGGCTTCGATGTGGAAGTGCTTCGCCCGAACGCCATGGCGGCAGCGCCCGATGCGGTCGTCGAGATACAGCGTGCACTCGCAGGGCCCATCGGATCTCGGAGGCTTTCCCTGATGGCACGCAGCGGCATGAAGGTTGCGCTGATCGTCTGCGATGACACCCGTTATGCACCACAGAAACTCATAATTCCTGCGATAGCGGCCGAATTGCAGAGCGCCGGGGTACAGCGCAGTGATATTACGATCATCATCGCCTGCGGCACCCATGAGGCAATGGGCAAAGAAGCCATCGTCCACATGCTCGGGCCGGAAATACCACAGGCCTATCGCGTCGTAAACCATGATGCCTATGACGAGGCGGATCTTGTCCATGTCGGAGTTTCGCGGGGACTCGGTGTACCCATTGTCCTTAACAGGATTGCTGTCGAGGCAGACCTCAGGATCGGGATCGGAGCGGTTGATCCCCATATCTTCGCAGGCTATTCCGGTGGCGCGAAAATCCTGTCGGTTGGCGTAGCCGGCCGGGATACCATAGCCGGGACCCACAACCCTCGGGTCATGGAAGATCCCGGCACCCGATACGGTGTGATAGAGGGGAACACCTTCCGCGCCTTCCTCGACGAGGTGGCGAGCCTTGTTCCCCTCGACTTCATCGTCAATGTCGTCCAGGACACGGAAAAGCGCCTCATCCGCGCCTTTGCCGGACATGCACGGGAGGCCTGGAAGCCGGCAGTCGCCCTGGCGCGCGAACTCAACGAGGTCATGGCTGAACACGAGGCCGATATCGTCGTGAGCGTCCCCAAATACCCGAAGTCGATCAATCTCTACCAGGCCATCAGGGCAGCCAATCCGGTCGTTTTCGGAAAGCCGCCCCTGATAAAACAGGGTGGAATTCTTATCATCCCCGCTCGATGTCCACGGGGCGTCGGCTCTGATGAATTCGAGGACGACATGGCCAGCGCAGCAGACGCCGCTTCAATCATAGAGAAAGGGCGGGCCGAAGGCTTCGGGCCGGAGGGCAACAAGTCCTTCACTGTCGCGAAGGTGCTATCGCGTTGCTCGGTCGTTTTCACGGACACCGACCTACCGCCAGAGACGCTTGCCCGCATGAAGCTCGGATGGGAGGCAGATGCTTCCAAGGCCCTCGCCACTGCAGCTTTCCGCACCGGCGCTTCCCATTCCGGCGGGCGGGGACGGATAGCGATATTGCCGGACGGTTTTTCGATCTTGCCGCGTCTTGAGCCGCGGGCTGGAACACAGGAGTGATGCGATGAACAAGCCTTTCCGGAGTTCGGCGGTGGTCGACGGTATCGACAGGGCGGCGATGCGGGCACACCTCAAGGCCTGCGGCCTTCTTGACAGCGAGATGGATCGGCCATTTATCGGTATTGTGAACACATTCAACGAGATGCATCCCGGGCACCGTCACCTCCGGGAGCTCGCCCAGGCAGCCAAGGACGGTGTCCGGATCGCGGGCGGAGCCCCCTTCGAATTCTGCACCATCAGCATCTGCGACGGCATCAGCCAGGGCCACGTCGGCATGTGCTACGTCCTGGCGTCAAGGGAGATCATCGCCGATTCCATCGAAGTCGTGGCCCAGGCCCAGCAGCTCGATGGCCTCGTGTTGCTGGCCTCCTGCGACAAGATCGTACCGGCTGTAATGATGGCCATCGGACGCCTCGACATACCCTGCGTCGTCGTCACCGGTGGGCCGATGCTCCCCGGCAAGTTCATGGGCCGGGATATCGCGATTTACGAGATGCGAGAGGCTGCCTCGGAGCTCCAGGCCGGCACAATGACCCAGGAAGAGTTCAACGAAATGGAGGACTGCGTCTGTCCGACTTCCGGGTCCTGTTCGATGATGGGGACTGCGAACACCATGTCCTGCTTTGCCGAAGCCCTTGGCCTCACTGTTCCCGGTTGCTCCACGACCCATGCCGTGTTCTCGAAAAAGCTGCGTGAGGCGAAGGAAAGCGGCATGGCTGCGGTGGAACTCGTAAAGGCGGGCACCAAGCCCTCGGACATAGTGACGAAGGCCTCGTTTGAGAACGCGATGGTTGTCAACATGGCCATCGGCGGCTCGACCAATTCCCTCATCCACATACCCGCCATAGCCGGTGAATTCGGCTTCGAAGTGACGCCGGCTGATTTTGAGCGCGTCAGCAGGGCGACGCCGCATCTTGTCGGCGTCAAGCCATCGGGCAAGCTCAGCCTCTGGGAATTCGACCAGGCCGGAGGCGTGCCAGCCGTGATGAAGGAGCTCGGTCCTCTCCGCCTCGATCTTTCCGCCAGGACAATCAGCGGGAAGTCCTGGGACGAGATCATACGCACTAAACGCAACAAGAACCCTGAGCATGTGCGCCCCCTCTCCAATCCCGTCCACGCCGAGGGAAGCCTCGCCATACTCAGCGGCAGCCTCGCTCCCGAGGGCGCGGCAGTGAAACAGACTGCGGTCGTTCCCGCGATGCTCAAGCATACGGGTCCTGCCCGGGTCTTCGACTCGCAGGAAGACGCCACAGAGGCAATGTACTCGGGCACGATCAACAAGGGCGATGTCATTGTCATCCGCTATGAAGGGCCGAAGGGCGGGCCCGGCATGCGGGAAATGCTCGTGGCCACGACGGCCCTCATGGGCCTGGGCCTGGGGGACAGCACGGCGCTTGTCACCGATGGGCGCTTCTCCGGAGGGACGCGGGGTCCCTGCATCGGGCATGTGGCTCCAGAAGCGGCCGAAGGCGGTCCGATTGCCCTGGTGCGCGATGGAGACCGGATTAGCATCGACATTCCCGGTCGCGCCCTCACGCTCCATGTCGACGAGGCAGAGCTTGCCATCCGGAAGCTGGCCTGGAAACCCATTCCACCCAAGGTCAATTCCAAGTACATGAACCGTTACAGGAAACTTGTAGGCAGCGTTTGGAAAGGCGCCATCCTTGCTGAGTAAAAGGAGATAATCATGGACATCAGAAAGGATATACTTGCGCGCTTCGAGGCCAGGACCAGGCGTTCCAGGAACTTTGACGGGCAGGCCAAGCTGTCGCTGCCGGGAGGGGATACGCGTTGGGCGACGTATTACCTTCCCTGGCCCACCTATATGGCCAGTGGCTCCGGCTGCAGGGTCCAGGATGTCGACGGGAACGAGTACCTGGACTTCCTCAACAATTATACCTCCCTGGTGCATGGACATCGCCACCCCCGGGTCATGGAAGCAATACGCCAGGCCCTCGACGAGGACCTGATCTTCGGCGCTCCCGCGGAGAGCCAGTTCATCCTTGCGGACCTCATCACAGGGCGCATGCCTGGGATCAAGCGCCTGCGCTACACGAACTCGGGCACCGAAGCCACCATGATGGCCATGCGTGCGGCGCGCATGTTCACCAAGCGCGAAATCATCATCAAGATGGACGGCTGCTACCACGGATCCCATGACTTCGCCGAGATCAATATCACACCGGATCTCAGCGGGCAAGCGATGCCGACGCCGAAGACAGAGGCTGTGGGAATACCCGAGTGCCTCCTCGACGCCGTAAAGGTCGCGCGCTTCAACGATCTTGGCAGCGTCGAAAGGCTGCTGGAGGAACACAGGGGCAAGGTAGCCGGCATCATCACCGAACCCCTGCAGAACCAGGCCGGAATCATCCCTGCCTCGGTCGAGTTCCTCAGGGGATTGCGGGAGCTCGCAGACCGCTACGGAGTGCTCCTCATCTTCGACGAGGTCGTCACCTTCCGCCTGAGCACGGGCGGGTCGCAGAAAATGCTCGGCGTCATTCCCGACATCACCGCAATTGGCAAGATCATCGGTGGTGGCTTCGCCATCGGAGCCTTCGGCGGCAGCGAGGAAGTGATGTCCATCTTCGATCCAGCTGGCAGCTCGGGCTATCATCACTCGGGCACCTTCAACGGCCACAATGTCACCATGAGGGCTGGTGCCGCTTCCGTGGAGCTCCTCGACGAGGATGCCATTGCCCACATCGACAGCCTCGGCGCGAGGCTCCAGAAAGGCATCGATGGCGCGTTCCATAAGGCCGGGATCGCGGGTCGGACGACGCGGGTCGGATCCCTCGTATACAGCCACTGGACGAATGGTAAAATAACCGAGTCCAGGGATGTCGTTCTTTGGAAGAAAAAAGCCGCTGATCTTCCACGCTTTTTCCATCTCGAACTTCTCAACAAGGGCATCTTCGGGTCGAACCGGGGCCTTTTCAACATATCCACGCCAATGAGCGAATCCGATGTGGACCAGGCTATTGTCGTGATAGGTGAAACCTTGGGAACCTTGAAACCCCTCGTCGCCGAATCTGCTCCACACCTGGTGCTTTGAAGGTGGGGCAGCTCCGGACTCTGAGCCTGGCCGGCTCCCCGCGCGAGCGGGGACGCGCTCATGGCGAGACTTTTAAGGTAGAGATAGTTGCGCATATGCAGGCCTGGGCCCAGGAGTGCCGGAAGGATACGGGCCTTGAGCCCCTGGCCTACCTTGACAGGTTCTATAACGAGACGGATTTCCTGCCCGCCATCCGCCGCCTGACACCGGAGCTCCTTGAGGAAACCGAGGGCATCGCCGAGGGCTCGGCTCTTCCCTTTCCCCTTGTGTTCGCCAGGCAGCTCAGTGATGAGGAGCCGTGGTTCAGGATGTGTCTGAAGCTTGGTGTCGATGTCCGCGAACATTGCACTTCCCTGGGCGCAAAGGGTCAGCTGGGTTCGCCCAACGTCATCGGGCAGAATATGGACACGCCTCGCTATTATGAGGGATTCCAGACCTTGCTGAAAATCAGCGAGAGCGATGGCACCATGGCATTGATTTTTTCCCTGACCGGAAAGCTCTCGCTCTGTGGGATGAATAGTCACGGCCTCGGCATCTGCTGCAACAGCCTTCCCCAGATGGCCTTTGACCGCAGGGGCCTCGCCGAGGACTTCATAGTGCGTAGGGTTCTCCAGCTTCACAGCGCCCGGGAAGCCCTGGCCTTCCTTTTGACGGTACCCCACGCCTCGGGACAGAACTACCTCATCGGCGGGCCTGACGGCATATTCGACCTGGAGTGCTCGGCTGGGGCCGTAGTCGCATGGGAACCAGATCCAGAGGGCGGTCGCTTCTGGCATGCGAACCATCCCCTCGTGAACCGCGATTCGAAGCTCTGGGACGAGAAGCTGGCCATGATGCGCGCCACCGATCCCGATCGCTACGAGGCCTTCACGTCCCGGTTTACGACCTTCCGCCGCCATGAGGTGGTGGAGCGCAGGGTCAGGGAAACGAAGGTTCTCGACGCCAGCTCCGTAGAGGCCATCCTTTCTGACCGCGAGGCTCCGCTTTGCCTTTGCGGCGAAGGTGGGCCGAACATCACGCTAGGTACAATTGTAATGATATGTGACGCAAAGGAACCACGGATGCGGGTCGCTGCGTTGCCAGGTCGCGGAGGGGAATACGAGGAACACGGATTTTGATGGACATCCTGGGGATGCCCATATTCAGGATCATCACGCAGTACGCTAAAGGAGCAGTCATGAAACGAGTGGTTGTCGCACTGGCATTATTTGCCGCGCTATCGGTTCCGGTCCTTGCACAGGAAGCCCTGGGGATAGATACATCGCTGGTCGTCGCTTCTACGCTGGAGATGAAGGCGGAGGTTTCCAAGACCTGGTCTGAATCGACTCCGTTTGGCGGACTCGCCTTTACTCCCGCCCTTGAACTGTCGCCCATCACGGTAGCCGGAAGGGCCGCCCTTACCTGGTCAGCCCCGATTCCCCTCGTGACTGCCACCCTTGGCGGCACGGTCGGTTCCGGCTGGAAATTCCTCAGCATCGCAAATGGTGTTGGCGTGCAGCAGGCTGGCTTGGCGACAATGAAGTATTCCGAGAGCCCCTTCTCCGGAATCTACTTCAAGGGCAGGGCAGGAGGGGCAATCCAGTTTGACACTGCCGCAATATGGCCTGGCGAATGGAATTCCCTGATTACGCAAAGCTACCACGAGATTTACTATGAGTACCTGACTGGTACTAGTGCAAGCGATGTCTGGCTTTACGAAGCAGGCGGAAGCAAGATCAACGGCTTCCGCTACCGCTCGAGCTCAGTGCTCGGCTACCAGATGCCTCTCGTGCTTTCCAGGGTTCTCGCGATGCTGGAGACCGATATCAGGGTGACCAACCAAAAGACCTCCACCATGGCCTCGGGCGGCTGGGGCTCTGATTTCCTTTATATGGTGCCTGGATTCCTCGCCACCTTCTCCTTCGGAAAAAACACAAGCCTGGACACGACCGTCCAGTTCCAGAACAAGCTCAACTACACGAGTCCACTGGACGCTTCGCTTTACTCGAGCAAGGTAGATGCAGCAAATCCCGTGGGCTGGGCTTTCCGTCGCGTGGCGGTGATACTCAACGTCAAGTTGTGAGATTATATGCCTGAATTCGAACTGGTGATCCGGGGGGGGCGCGTCATCGACCCCGCCTCCGGGGTGGACGCCGTCATGGACCTGGCCGTCGAGGCAGGAAAGATCGCCGCCCTCTCGAGCTCCACCCTGGTCGGGAGGAGGGTCATCGATGCCTCGGGTCTCGTCGTCGCCCCCGGTTTCATCGACATCCACAGCCATGTGGACGGCATTCCCCATGCAGGCCATTGCAATGCCAGGATGGGGGTCACCACCGTCGTTGCGGGCAATTGCGGCACGACGGTCGCGCCAGAAGGCCTCGATGTCGCTGCCTTCCTGGATCGCGTGGACGGGAATTTCCCCGTCAATACTGCCTTTCTGACGGGCGCCTCCGATATCCGCAAGGCCGCAGGCGTCGATCCGGGGAAACCCGCCTCCGACGAGGATATCGGGCGCATGCTCAAGCTGGCCCAGCGGGCCCTTGACGGGGGTGCGATCGGCCTGTCCTTTGGCATCGAGTATTCGCCCGGTACCAGTTTGAAAGAGCTCAAAGCCTTCGGCAACCTGGCCCGTGAACGCGATATTCCCTGTCCCGTGCATATCCGCTCCAGCGGGCCCTTTGTGCCCTTCCTGAAATCAGGGGCCCCGGCAGCCATCAGGGAAGTCCTCGACGCGGCGCGCACGACACAGGCCCGCTTCCATATCTCCCATATAGGAGGGCAGATCGGCATTCGGACGCGGCCTCGCGAAGCACTCCTTCAAGAAGGCCTCCGGCTGGTCGAGGAGGCGAGGGCGGAGGGGCTCGACATCGAGTCCGACATGCACCCCTATGACGCGGGTGGCACCTGGATCGATGCCGCCTTGCTGGACATTTTCGAGATGGGATTTCCCGTTCCCCAGGTCATAAAAAACAGCGTCTTCCTCGACATCGGCATGATTGAAGTGGGCACGGGACCCCATGCGGGAGAACGCCTTACGCGCCCGCTTCTCCGACAGATACGGAAGAAGGACCCGAGAACCCTGGTAGTACTCCATTTTTTTGATCGGGACCTCATCGAGCAAGTACTGCTGCGAAAGTGGGTTTCCTTCATCTCCGATGGCGATTTCGACCCTGTCACCGGATCTCCTTCCCATCCACGCTGTTCTGGCACCTTCCCGCGCTTTATCCAATGGCTTGTGCGGGAGAGGAAGGTCATGAGCCTCAGCGAGGCCCTGGAACGCATGACCATCATGCCGGCCCGTCGCTTCGGCCTTGAAAAGAAGGGGCGACTCTCCTTGGGTTCGGATGCGGATATCGTCATTTTCGATTTTGCGACGATGGCGGATAACGCGAGCTATCGGGAACCCGACACGGCACCATCGGGGATCAGGCATGTTTTCGTCAATGGCACGGCTGTCCTGGATGGCGGAGTCATGACCGATCTCAAGCCTGGCAGGGCGTTACGCTTCTAGCGATGCGCAACAACAGAGGAGGGTGATTGTGGCTGTGATTCTTGAACTCCTGTTCATCGGTAGTGCGACGATCATCGCCGTGGCAATCGCGTTCTTCCTCTATCGAGCCATCGCGCCGAGGCACACGCCTCCCATCCGCGATGGGTCGGGTCGAGTCGTGCCTGCTTCGATAGCCGAACTCACGAGCGTCCAGATAGAAGGTCTTCGCCAGTGGCTTCTCATCCGAGGCCGGGACGCATCAAAGCCCGTTCTCCTGTTCCTCCATGGTGGCCCCGGCTCCGCGCATATCGGCGTCTTCCGCCGCTACCAGCGTGAGCTCGAGCGGCACTTTGTCGTCGTCCAGTGGGACCAGCGCGGGGCTGGCTTGTCAGGCGAGGGCCCTCTCGACGACGCGAGCTTGAACAAGGAACAATTCATACAAGATGGCCTTGCGGTCACCGATTACCTCCGTTCGCGCTTCAAGGTACCGAAGGTCTACCTCGTCGGGCACTCCTGGGGCACGGGCCTCGGATATATCCTGGCCCAGCGTCATCCCGACCGCTATCTCGCCTATGCCGGCATCGCCTGCATGTCGAACGATCTGGGGAAGCGCAACTACGACGCCACGCTGGCGAAGGCACGTGAGGTCGGGGATCGAGAGGCCATCTCCGACCTCGAGCTTCTCGGTCCCCCGCCTTTCAGGAAGATACCCCAGGTGAAGGGACTCCTCCACAAGGTCGAGCCCGGACACGAGGGTCTGGCCGGCATGCTCATTGTTTTCAAGCACTGCGAACGACTCCACGGAGACGCACTGCGGCTCAACATGACCAGGATCTTCGTGCGCGATCTACTCCTGTCGAAGGAGTACAGGCTTTCGGACTCCCTGGCGTGGATGAAGCGCAAGGGTCACCTGATAAACCTGACCTACCATGAATGCAACGAGAACCTCGATCTGGAAGGCGAAGGGACCTCCTTCGAGCTCCCGGTGTACTTCCTGCTCGGAAGGCATGACCTCCAGACAGCGGCTGGCGCTGCAGCAGAGCTTTTCGAGAAGCTCACGGCGCCCAAAAAAGAGCTTGTTTGGTTCGATGCGAGCCATCACATCATGTGGGAGAAAACCGGGGAGTACCAGGATGTCCTGGTCCGGCTCTTCGATCAGCTTTGAGAAAGAGGTGGCAATTGTGCACGCTGTGTTGATGGAAGAAATGACCTGGCCGGAAATCAGGGACGCCATGGAAGCTGGCGCCACGACCGTGATAATCCCCGTCGGAGCGGTCGAGCAGCACGGTCCACATCTCGCCCTGGGCACCGATGCCCTGATGGGGCAGGTAGATGCTGTCCAACTCGCAGGGCGACTCGGCAACGCCCTTGTCGCGCCGGTGATTCGCCCTGGCATCTCTCCTCACCACCTGTCCTTTCCTGGCACCCTGAGCCTGCGGAAGGAGACCCTTGTCATGGTTCTCGAGGACTACGTCGCAAGCTATGTGCGCCATGGATTCCGGAAAATGCTTTTCTTCTGCAGCCATGGGGGAAACTACGATGCGGTAAGGGAAACCGTCGAGCGGATGCGCATAGCCTATCCGGACTGCCGCTTCTATCCCGAACCCGATCTCCTTGAGCTACTCGGAAGGATGAACGGGGTTGGCTCCGACGAGGGCATCAGGCCCGAAGAGGTAGGCGCACACGCCGGCGATTCCGAAGCCTCGCAGATGCTCGCCTATTTCCCCGAATTGGTACGGATGGAAAGGGCGGAGGCCGGCTTCCTGGCGCCCTTCGACAGGGTAGCGAAGAAACGCCTCTTCGAAGGCGGCACGAGGAGTCTCTCAGAGATCGGCGTGATCGGCGATCCGCGCAGGGCCACAGCAAAGCGGGGGAAGCGCTATGTCGCGGCGACGGTCGAACTTCTTGAAAAGACAATTCGCGACTGGGACGCGGCGCCGGAGCGTGAAAAAATATGAGGAAATTTGTCATGCTGGATGGCAATGCCGCAGCCGCCCATGTCGCGCACGCGGTGAGCGAAGTCGTTGTCATCTATCCCATAACTCCTTCTTCGCCAATGGGCGAGATTTCCGATGAATTCTCTGCCCAAGGACGGAAAAACATCTGGGGTACGATCCCCCAAGTCACGGAGATGCAGTCGGAAGCCGGCGCGGCTGGAGCTGCCCACGGCGCCATTACGACCGGATCCCTTACGACGACCTTCACCTCTTCTCAAGGGCTTCTTCTCATGATCCCCAACATGTTCAAGATAGCGGGTGAATGCAGCCCTGCGGTATTCCATGTGGCTGCGCGCGCTGTGGCAGCGCATGCGCTCTCTATCTTCGGCGACCATCAGGACGTAATGGCAGTTCGCCAGACTGGTTGGGCCATGCTTTCGTCCAATAATGTGCAGGAAGCCATGGACATGGCGCTTATCGCGCACGCTGCTACCCTCGAAGCGAGAGTGCCATTTGTCCATTTCTTCGATGGGTTCCGCACATCCCACGAGGTTGCTAAAATCGAGGAGCTCGGGTACGAGGTAATGCGGAGCATGATCCCCGGAAGGCTCGTCAAAGCCCATCGCGACCGGGGACTCAATCCTGAGAGGCCCACGCTCCGTGGCACAGCCCAGAATCCCGATGTCTATTTCATTGGGCGCGAGGCCGCGAACAAATACTATTTAGAGGTTCCCGGCATTGTGGAGAGCTGCATGGAAAAGCTCGGGAGTCTCACAGGTCGCAGCTACGCTCCTTTCGAGTATAAGGGGGCACGCGACGCACAGCGGGTCATCATAGTCATGGGATCTGGCTCAGAAGTCGTCGAGGAGGTAGTTGTTTGCCTTGCCGAGCGGGGAGAAAAGGTCGGTGTCCTAAAGGTACGACTATTCAGGCCCTTCTCGGGCGAGCGCTTCATCGCCGCCCTCCCCGAAACCGTTCGCAGGATCGCGGTGCTCGATCGGACGAAGGAACCTGGAGCTCTCGGCGAACCGCTCTACGAGGAGGTACGTGTAGCGCTCTGCGAATCCGGTGGCCTAGCCGGAGGGAATGTCTGGCCGCTGGTGACGGGAGGGCGCTATGGTCTGGGATCGGCGGACTTCACCCCTGCGATGGCCAAGGCTGTGTTCGACGAACTCAGGAAGGACGACCCCAAGCCGCACTTCACCATTGGTATACATGATGACGTGACCCATCTCTCCCTCCCCTGGGACGCCGACTTCCAGATCGCAGATGATGGCATCGTTGAGTGCCTTTTCTACGGTCTCGGTGCAGACGGCACCGTGGGAGCGAACAAGAACTCGATCAAGATGATCGGCGACGAGACGATGAACAACGCCCAAGGCTACTTCGAGTACGACTCCAAGAAGGCAGGCACCTATACGATCAGCCACCTGCGCTTTGGTCCCAAGGCAATCAGGAAACCTTATCTCGTCAGCAGGGCGGACTTCATCGCCTGTCACAAGTTTTCCTTCGTCGAGAAGCTCGACATGCTTGGGAGCGCAAAGATCGGAGCAGCCTTCCTCCTCAACAGCCCCTATGACGAAAGTGCCGTATGGAAGGAACTGCCGATCGAGGTCCAGCGCCAGATCATCGCGAAGAAGCTTCGCTTATTTGTGATTGATGGGATGGCAATCGCGGAAAGGGCAGGGATGAAAGGCCGCATAAACACGATTATGCAGACGGCCTTTTTCAAGATCTCTGGCGCCCTTCCCGAGAAGACGGCGATCGGACTCATCAAGGAATACACGGGCAAAAGCTATGAGCGAAAGGGAGCCGATATCGTCGCAAAAAACATGGCGGCTATTGATCTTGCCCTGACCGGAGTCCGCGAGGTTCGATATCCTTCCACTGCTGACGGCAAACACCGCATGAAGAGCCCCGTTCCCTCGGAGGCGCCTTCTTTCGTGAAGGAAGTCCTGGGGCAGATGATCGCCCTTCGTGGCTCGCAGCTCAAGGTCAGCCAGTTGCCCGACGACGGAACCTATCCAACCGGAACGACGCAATACGAGAAGAGGAACGTGGCTGAAAAGATCCCTGTATGGAACCCGGAGCTCTGCATCCAGTGCGGGCAGTGCACGATGGTCTGCCCCCATGCGGTCATACGGCTCAAGGCATATGAAGCACGCTACGCGGCCGGCGCACCGCCTGCCTTCAAGTCGATCGAAGCAAAGGGGCGGGAGTTTGCCGGTTTCAGGGTCAGCCTCCAGGTGGCGCCAGAGGATTGCACAGGCTGTGGAGCCTGCGTTCATTCCTGCCCTCTCAAGGACAAGGCAGCGCCCGGCCGCAAGGCAATCAATCTCGAGCCACAGATGCCACTCCGCGACACAGAAGCAGCCAATTGGCAGTTCTTTCTAGGTATTCCCAACACCGATGCGAAGCTTCTCAACCTCTCGACGGCCAAGGGCATTTCGATGCGCCAGCCCCTTTTCGAATTCTCAGGCTGCTGTGCTGGCTGCGGGGAGACACCCTACGTCAAGCTTCTCTCACAACTCTTCGGCGACCGCCTATCGATGGGCAACGCCTCGGGTTGCTCCTCCGTCTATGGCGGCAACCTCCCCACAGTGCCCTATTCGAAGCGTGCGGATGGTCGTGGCCCTGTGTGGTCGAACAGCCTTTTCGAGGATGCCGCCGAGTTTGGTTTCGGCATGCGCCTCAGTGCGGACAAGCAGCGTGAATATGCGCGAGAGATCGTGGCCGAACATTCGGGTTCTGGCATTGATGACTCTCTCGCAGCCATGCTCCTTTCCAATAAGGAGTCGACGGACGAGGAGATCGATGCGGAGCGAACTGCTGTCGCAAAGCTGCGGCAATGCCTCGCATCCTCTGGCGAGGACTGGGCGCTCGAGCTCCTGGGGGTCGCCGACGCCCTCGTCAGGCGCTCAGTGTGGAGCATGGGTGGAGATGGCTGGGCCTATGACATCGGCTATGGTGGCCTCGATCATGTCCTCGCCATGGGACGCGACATAAACCTTCTTGTCCTTGACACGGAGCTGTACTCGAATACCGGTGGCCAGATGTCCAAGGCGACGCCGATCGGGGCAGTCGCAAAATTCGCCGCTGCAGGAAAAAGTCTGGGCAAGAAGGACCTAGGCATGATGGCCATGGTCTATGGGACGGCATATGTCGCCCAGATCGCGATGGGAGCCAACATGGCCCAGACAATTAGGGCTTTCCGCGACGCGGAGAGTTATGACGGACCTTCCCTCATAATCGCCTACAGCCACTGCATCAACCACGGTATCGACATGACGACGGGGATGGACCAGCAGAAACTCGCTGTGGAGTCAGGCATATGGCCTCTCTACCGCTACGATCCCAGGCGCAGGGTCGAGGGCCTGAACCCCTTCCAGCTCGACTCCAAGGAGCCCGATCTTTCGAAGATGGAAGAATATACCTATAACGAAACGCGGTTCAGGAGTCTCCGCGACTCCGATCCCCTCCGCGCCGCCGAGTTGCTGGCCAGGCGCAGGCAGGACGTGGTGCGCAAGGACAGGGAATACCGCTATCTCGCCGCCAGACCATTTTGAAGAGGTATCAAGCCACGGACATGGTTTCCACATTTTCATGCTGCCTGGGTACGAGCCGAATGGAAGCTCTGCCAAAGAATATGCGAGCATGAGAAGGAAAGCACATCTGAGTGAGTACATATCCCCCAATCAGGAGTTCCGCAATGAAGGAAATGAACGGTGCCGAAGTGATGGTGAAAAGTCTCGAGGACCTGGGCATCAGGCAGGTCTTCGGCTATACCGGAGCCATCGTGCTTCCGGTCTTCCATGCGCTCGGCAAGAGTGGCATCGAGATCGTCATCAACTCCAATGAACAGTCCAGCGCCTTCAGCGCTGCCGCGTTTTCTCGCTCGAGCGCAGGGGTCGGAGTCGCTGTCGTCACCTCGGGTCCGGCAATCACCAATACGCTGACGGCAGTGGCCGATGCCGATGCAGACTCCATTCCCTTGCTCGTCTTCGCGGGCCAGGTGCCGCAGAACCGCCTCGGCACCGACGAATTCCAGCACATCAACGTGAACGAGGTATTTCATGAGGCAGCGAAGAAAGTCATTCTCATCGCGGAGAGCACCGACATCGAGGCTACGATCAAGGACGCCTACTTCTTCGCCAAGGCAGGCAAGCCAGGCCCCGTCGTAATAGACTTTCCGATGGACCTCCAATTGAAAAAATGCGTCTATCAGGGAACGGACATCTCTCGCTACAAGTACAAGTATGACCAGGAGAATCATCTTGGACGGAATCAGTGCGAGCAGTTCTTCAGGATGCTGCAGGAGTCGAGGCGTCCGCTCCTGTACATCGGTGGTGGCCTGCAATCACAGGTTGCCAGCGACAGGATCCGCCGCTTCAACAAGAAGCTCAACATACCCTCGATCAACAGCCTCACGGGGAAGGGTATCCTCGATGAATCGCTCGACACCTCACTCGGCATGCTCGGACTCTTCGGCGTGCCCTATGCGAACAAGGCGATTCAGGAAACGGACCTGTTCATAGCATTCGGCGTTCGCTGGAACGACCGGGTGGTACAGAAGGTCGGGGAGGAGGGACTGATCGCGGAGATAGCGTACATCGACATCAATGCCGAAAAGGTGCAGGAGGTACGGGCAACCCGCAATCCGAAGTTCTCCTTCATCGGGGACGCCTGCATCGTTCTCGAGGACCTGCTCGAGTATCTGGAAGAGCATCCCGTCTCGCTCGCGATAGACGGATGGCGCGCAAGGGCAGCGGAGCTCAAGCAAAAATACACGCTCAATTACAACCGTCAGTCGGAGCACGTGCAATCGGCGGAAGTCATGGACCGGCTCTCCAGGCACATCACTCCCACGACCATTTTCACCACAGGGGTCGGGAACCATCAGATGCTTGCGGCCCAGTATCTGAAAACGCTGCGTCCCAATTCGTTCCTGACCTCGGGCGCCTTTGGAACCATGGGATTCTCCCTTCCCAGCTCCATCGGGGCCTACTACGCGAATCCTGACGCCACCGTGATCGCCATCGACGGCGACAGCAGCATCAAGATGAATATGGGGGAAATCCACACAATCGGCTCGCTCGGGCTGCCGATCAAAGTCCTCCTCCTCAACAATCACGGCGACGGGATGATCCGGGGAATCCAGGCATCGCTGTATGAGGCCCGGTATACAGGATCAGAACGCGCGACAGACGCGAATTTCGCCAATATCGCCCGGGAGTGCGGATTCCATTGGACGCGGAAGATCCGCAGTCGCGAGGAACTCGAGCCTGCCCTAAAGGAGTTCCTCGAGGCGGAGGGATCGTGCTTCCTGGAGGTCGTGGTGGACAAGGACGAGTCGGTCTATCCGCGCATTCCCATCGGGAAGGGCTACAAGGATATGATTCTCGGGCCCTACATCAAGGAGAGCTGCTGATGGCGTCAGGGTGAGGCGCGGCTCAGGCCAGTCCCAGTTCGCGAGCCCTGACGATGGCCTGGGTCCGACTCTCGACGCCAAGACGGTTGTAGAGCCGGGTAATGTGCGATTTTACCGTGCTGACCGAGATGAAGAGGTTGTT
Organism: Rectinemataceae bacterium; assembly: GCA_049317365.1. Lineage (GTDB taxonomy): Bacteria > Spirochaetota > Spirochaetia > Treponematales > Rectinemataceae > CAIJMU01. The sequence goes on from JBMOIK010000001.1 coordinate 23,253, forward strand.
CGCTATCTCCTGGTTGTCCATGCCGACGGCGATCAGGCGGAGGACCTCGAGTTCCCGCTCGCTGAAGGCTGCGGCGATGCGTGAACCCGAGCTTCGGTCCGTCTTGCCGCGTGCCGCAGCGGTGATGCGGGCTGCGGCTTCGAGGTGCTTGCCCCCCTGCGCGAGGGCCTGCACCATGCCCAGGGTTTCCTTGCCCTCGTCGGCGAAGATGCGCACAAAGCCTTCGGATCCAGCCAGGGAAAGGGCCTCGTCGAGGGTTGCAAAAGCCTCAGCTCGCCGCGAGGCCAGGTCGAGAATGCGAGCCTTGACGATACAGATCTCGATGCGGCTGCCAGTGCGGCCAGAGTCCTTGGCCTTGTCGGCCAAGGACTCGATCATCGCAAGGATATCGCTGCTTTCCATCGAGGCCCCCCGCGCTCGGGCTCCGCTGAGATACACCCGGGCCATGGTGAGGTGCTCGTCCTCGAGCGGGTAGGGCAGCTGTCGCAACGCAGGGAGTGGGTGTGCTTCGATCCATCGTTCGAGTTCGTCGAGCGGCAATCTGTCGGCAGCCAGCTCGAGCCTTGTCTGGAATTGCCGGCACCAGGCCATGAGCGAGTCGGATTTTGTCGAAGCAGCGGCCTCGTTCGAGCGCTTGAGCGATCGATCCATGCCGACAAAGTCCCCACGCGCGAACTCGCAGCGCGCCATTGCGACAAAGCCTACGCACAGATAGCGGAGAAAGCCGGCTGGACCACTTTGGGCTATGCCAAGGGTGAGCATGGCCTCCGCGCTGTCGAGTTCATCCCGCTCCCGGAGTATGTCCCCAAGGAGGATGTAGGCCTGGGCCAGGGGGAAGGTCGGACGGGTACCGCCCTCCGCAAGCTCGATCACTTCACGGCATATCCGTTCCGCATCGCCCAGGGAACCCATCTTAGTGGCGATACGAGCGAGGTCCATGCGCAAGGCCAGTCCCGGTATGCGGGTTTCCTTCGCGTCAAGCGAGGCTAGCGCCTCCGAATAGGAATCCCGCGCCGAGCGGAAATCATCCATGTCGCGCAGTCCGTCCCCGAGGGCGTCGAGGACAGCCGAGCGGCCGACCCTCTCATCCTGGGAAATATGGGGAAGGGCTTCCCTTGCGATGGAGACAGCCTGCGCGGCGTCGCCCTTGCTTACGGCGACAAAGGCCCGCAGGGCGCAGGCCTGGGCGAGGAGGCTGCTGACGTCAGGCCCGTCGTCGTTTTTCCAGCCAATTGTGCCTTCCGGTCGGCCGATGGCGGAGAGGGCTGCCCGCACGTAAGACTCCACTACGCCAAGGTCGGCCTTCATGAAATGCGCCCAGGCATAGAGCATGGGAATCCGGGGATTGGAATGGCGCATCTCGGGGGGCAGCATGCCAAGCCACGAAAGGAGCGTGCCGATCTCGCCGCTCATTGCCAGCGTGACGGAGGCCCGATCGAGGACAGCGGCCGCGAGCCCATAATCCTTGGCCGCAAAGGCATGGGCCGCAGCCTCGAATGATTGCCCATCCGACTCGTACCAGAGGGCGGCGGTCCGATGGAGGCCCGGCTCCTCCCCCGGCAGGCGCTGGACCAGCCTGCTGCGGAGAAGGTCGGAGAAAAGGTGGTGATACCGGTACCAGCGGCGCCTGTCGTCAAGCACAATTATGAATAGATTTTCACGTTCGATCGCTTCGAGCCGGGCCTGGGATCCCGTTTCCCCCATCACGGCGTCACAGAGTTCGGCGGTCATCCGGTCGAGGATGGAAGTCTTGAGGAGGAATCGCTGCACATTCTCGCTCTGGCGGTTGAAAACCTCGTCGGCAAGGTAGTCGAGCACATAACGGTTGGATCCCGCGAAGTCCCTGACAAAACGGTCGATGTCCTCCCGGCCCTCCATCGCGAGGGCCGCGAGCCGCAGGCCGGCAATCCATCCCTCGGTGCGGTCGTCAAGGGACGCGATGTGGTCCTTCGAGAGACCCAGTCCGTTCTTCTCGTTGAAGAAAAGTTCCGTTTCGCGCAGCGAAAAGCGAAGATCCTTTTCGTGCAGCTCGAGAACCTGGTTCTGCGCGCGGAGGAGGGGCAACTGGAGAGGAGGCTCCGTGCGCGAGGCCACGGCGATACGGATTCCGTCGGGAAGATTCTTGATGAGATAGGAGATTTCGCGGTGTATGTCGGGATTTACGATGGCGTTATAGTCGTCGAACACGATGAGCGCGCGGAACTTCGTCTGCGAGCCAGGGGTCGATGATGGCCATTGGGTCGAGAGCCAGGTGAGCAGGCTTTCTGCGGAATTCGGTGCCGGACCGGGGGGGTGGCTGGGCGAAGCACGCTGAAGTCCCGCGCCGATGGCTCGGGCCAGGGAAGCATGGAGATATGAGAAAAAACGCTCGCGGTCATTGTCTCCCTGATCGAGGGAGAGCCAGGCGGCTGGCAAGCCCTGATCCCTGACCCAGTCGCTGAGAATGGTTGTCTTGCCGAAACCCGGAGGCGTGGAAATGACGATAAGCTTCCTCGCCATGCCTTCGCGGAGCCGAGAAGTTAGGCGTTCACGGACTACGGTATTGCCATGCTGGGAGGGAACGACCAGCTTCATGTCGAGGATAGCGCCTATCATGCTCCCTCTCCCTTATGGTGTTCCGCGGGATTCTCGGCCGATGCCGGATACGCCCGCAGCAGTCTAGTCCCTGAAAGTTCTTCCGTCAACGATCTTCGTACCACGAAGGCCCGCCGGAGGCATTGCCGCAGGGTCGGGCGGACGCCACCATACCCACGGTTCATACCAAAGGACAGTAGCACGCATCGGAGAGCGATAATACCCTGCATCATCGGAGTCTAGCCTGACTTTTGCGCTGTAAAGGGCACCGATGGCCGCGAGGGCTTTTCGCGGATGAATCACCAGGAAATGCGGAGGTTGCGCGAATGAGCGACATGGCACGGAAACAGAAGGGGATCCCCTGGAACCAGATCATGGTGTTCTCCATGTGGTTCGCCTCCTGGAATATACTGTGGGGTATCTATAACAATTACCTCCCGGTCCTCCTGCAGGCCGGTGGCGTCAACTACAATATCAAAGGAGCCTCTTCAGCCCTCGGTTTTGGCCTTGGCGCCTTCGCCGTGGGCATCGTGATGAGCCTCGACAATGTGGCCGGTTCCATCCTGAAGCTGATATTCGGGCCCTTGGCAGACCGCGCGAAAAGCAAGAAGAAAATTCTCCTCATCTCGGGCTCCGTAGCTGCGATCGCCTACGCGCTCATCCCCTTCGGTTTCATGGGCATCACAGCCGAGACCTCAGGCAAGATAGATCTCCTGAACGGCTCATTCATCTTTACCCTCATAGTCCTCAGCGTGATGATCGCTGCCTGGGGCATAGCCGAACTCACCGAGTCGAGCCTGTTCCAGGTCATCCTGAGCTCTGAGCAGCGGGCCAAGGCAGCCGCCTACCGAGTTTTCGTGGGAGGCTTTGGCATAGTTGTCACGCTTCTCCTGGGCAACATGCTCTACTCCGTGCACATGGGCCTGCCTTTCTGGATCGGCGCCGCGTTCTATGCTGTGACCCTCGTACTCTATGCCCTCGTCATCAAGGAGCCGGAAAACACCCACTTTGAGACCAGGGGTGCTGACGGGAAGCTCGAGTCCATCGGAGCGCAGGTACGCGATGCGGTCCATAGCTTCAGCAGCGAGGCAAAAAAAGCCTTCCTCTACATATCCCTCAGCAAGTTCCTCCTCATCTTCGGAGTCATGGCATTCCAGACCTACGGTTCCTCCTATATCGTAAATGTCCTGGGGATAAGCGAGGCGGCAGCGGGCAACTATACGATAATATTCTTCGCGGGCTACATGATATCTGCCCTGCCAGCTGGCTACCTGGCCAACAAGGTCGGCCGCAAGAACATGCTCCTCATGGCGCTGTTCATCTACGCGCTGGTCGGCATCATCCAATACATGTCTGGGGCTCTGGCCACCCTCATTCCAGGCTTCTTCCTCCTGGGCCTTTCCACTGGCATTTCTGATGTCATCCCGGTGTGCATGGCCGCCGACACCGTCCCTGACAAGAAATACATGGGCACGACAATGGGCGTCTACTTCTTCATAGCGTCCATGAGCGCGATCATCGCAGTGCCTCTCTTCGGGTGGATATTCGAGGCGACAAACAACAACTGGAACCTCATGTGGCTCGGTGTCGCGATCACTGGCATCATCGGCCTCATCCTCATGGCGCTGAAACGGGGAAAGATCGGTGAGATGAAGCCCAGCGTGGTGGCTTGAGGCTGCGCCCCACTCCGGGAAGGTCGAGAGTCCCGCCCACGCGGCGGGACCTGATCGTAGCGGCTATGAATATTCCAAGGGGGATCAAGGATGTCCAACGAGGCGATCATATTTGATGCGGTTCGAACGCCGCGGGGAAGGGGCAGGAAGGACGGAGCGCTCAATGAGGTTCCGCCCATAGAGCTTCTGGCAACCCTGTTCAGGGCCTTGCGCGAGCGCAATGAACTCGCGACCGGCGAGGTCGATGACGTGATAGCCGGCTGTGTCATGCCGGTGGGAGACCAGGGGGCGGATATCGCTCGGAGCGCCCTCCTCTATGCAGGATGGGACCAATCAGTCCCGGGATTCCAGATCAATCGCTTTTGCGCCTCGGGTCTGGAGGCGGTTACAATTGCGGCGGAAAAGGTGCGGTCGGGATGGTCCGGCCTCGTGGTGGGGGGTGGCGTCGAATCAATGTCGCGCGTTCCCATGATGTCCGATGGCGGCCCCTATATCGGGCAGCCTCTTGCCAACCTCGACATCGACCTGGTGCCGCAGGGAGTTGCCGCGGATCTTCTTGCCACCATCGAAGGCTATAGCCGCGAGATGCTCGACGAATTCGCGATACGTTCCCAGCGGCTCGCGGGCAAGGCGCGCGACTCAGGGTGGTTCTCCTCGGTCGTGCCCGTCAAGGACCGCAATGGGATGATGATTCTCGAGAGGGATGAGGCTATCCGACCTGATGTCGACATGGCTGCCTTGGCAAAACTGAAACCTTCCTTCCAGCAGATGGCCGAATACGGCTTTGGAGCAGTCTGCCTCCAGAACTGGCCCGAGGTCGAGAAGATCCGCTACCTTCACACGCCGGGGAATTCCTCAGGCATCGTGGATGGCGCGGCCCTCGTTCTTGTCGGTTCGGCGGCAAAGGGGAAGGAACTCGGATTGAAGGCGCGGGCCCGCGTGGTTTCGGCGGGTGTCGTCGGCGTCGAACCCAGCCTCATGCTCCATGGCCCCGCCCCGGCATCGAAGCAGGCGCTCGCCAAGGCCAGGATGAAGCTTTCTGACATAGACCTCATCGAATGCAACGAGGCATTTGCGGCCGTGCCGCTTCGCTTCATGCGCGAAATGGGCATCGACGACATGGACAGACTCAATGTGAACGGCGGGGCGATAGCCCTCGGGCATCCCCTCGGGGCCACCGGCGCGATGCTGGTGGGGCAGGCCATCGACGAGCTCGAGCGGCGAGGCAAATCCACGGCTCTCATCACGCTCTGTGTCGGCCTTGGCATGGGCCAGGCCCTGATCATCGAGCGCGTCTAACGCAGCAGCGAGGAGGAAATCACATGAGCGAAGATATGCGATATGAAAAGGATGCCGAGGGCATCGTCACAATTACCATGGATATGCCCGGACGGAGCGTGAATGTCATAAACATCGAGTTCGGCGACGCCTTCGGCGAGATGGTGGATAGGGTCGCGCTGGATACCGGCGTCACGGGTGTCATCATCGCTTCGGCGAAAAAAACATTCGTCGCCGGTGCCGAACTGGACTTCCTGTACAAGATGGAAAAGCCTGAAGAGACTTTCGCCCTCGTACAGCTCATGAAAGCCCGTCAGCGGAAACTCGAGAAGCTTGGGATTCCTGTTGTGGCCGCTGTCAACGGAACCGCGCTCGGGGGAGGTTGGGAGGTGGCCCTCGCCACCCATCACCGCGTGGCGATCGATGATTCGCGGATTAAGCTGGGCCTTCCCGAAGTGACCCTCGGCCTCCTGCCCGGGGACGGCGGCGTGACAAGGATGACGCGCATGCTGGGACTCCAGGCGGCCTTTCCCTTCCTTACCGAAGGCAAGCAGATCAGCCCGAAGGAAGCCAAGGAGATTGGCCTCGTCGATGAACTGGCCACGGATGCCGTAGACATGATGGCAAAGGCCCGTGCCTGGATCAGGGCGAATCCGAGCGCCTCCCAACCCTGGGATAGGGATGATTTCCGGCTGCCCGGCGGCGCGCCTTCATCGCCCAAGGTGGCTCCAGCCCTCATGGTCGCCCCGGCCATGATCCGTAAGAAAACCCAGCGGAACTATCCGGCTCCGGAGTGCATCGCCGCTGCCATGGTCGAGGGAGCCGCTGTCGATTTCGACACGGCACTCAGGATCGAGTCCCGCTACTTCTCGACAATTGCCACGGGGAAGGTGGCCAAGAACATGATGAGCGCCTTCTGGTTCCAGCTCAATGCCATCAAGGCGGGCGGCTCGCGGCCCAGCGGAATCGCTCCGATGGAGACGAAAAAAATCGGCGTGCTTGGTGCCGGCCTCATGGGCCATGGCATTGCCTATGTGACGGCCGTCGCTGGAATCGAAGTGGTGTTGAAGGACATGACCCAAGAGAAGGCCGATGCCGGAAAGGCCGCCATCTCCGAACTCGTTGGAAAACGCGTGACCCAGGGCAAAATGGCCAGGGCCGATGCCGATGCGATACTCGCCCGCATCACGGCTACCGGAGAGGCCACAGATCTCGCTGGCTGCGACCTTGTCGTAGAGGCTGTTTTCGAGGACCGCGACCTCAAGGCCAAGGTCACCAAGGAAGCCGAGGCCGCGATGGACCAGTCGGGTGTCTTTGCCTCGAATACCTCGACGCTTCCGATCACAGGCCTCGCCCTGGCCTCGTCCCGCCCGGAAAAATTCATAGGACTGCATTTCTTTTCGCCGGTCTACCGCATGGATCTCGTCGAGATCATCGTCGGCAAGAAGACCGATGATGCGACGCTCGCGAAGGCCTTCGATTACGTCATCAAGATAGGGAAGACGCCCATCGTGGTGAATGACAGCCGCGGTTTCTACACCTCACGGGTATTCGGGACCTACGTGCTCGAGGGACTCGCCCTCCTTTCCGAGGGCCAGAACGCGCAGGCAGTGGAATCGGCAGGGCTCAAGGCCGGCATGCCCATGGGACCGCTCGAAGTCGGAGACATGGTGGGCATCTCGCTCATGCACCACATAACTGAACAGACCGTGAAGGACATGGAAGCCCTCGGCCAGAAATACGAAAAGTGCCCGGGAGAAATCCTTGCGGGGCGCATGGTCACGGAGAAGGGGCGCAACGGAAAGAGTGCTGGAGCCGGTTTTTACGACTATCCCAAAGAGGGCGGCAAGAGCCTCTGGCCCGAGACCTACAAACTCTTCCCCCCCGCAAAAGCGAAAATTCCCCAGTCCGAAATGATCGACCGGCTCCTTTTCCTGCAGTCTCTCGAGACAGTGCGATGCCGCGACGAGGGTGTGATCAAGGTGGTAGCCGATGCCAACCTGGGATCGATCCTCGGCTGGGGTTTCGCGCCCTGGGCAGGCGGCACGCTTCAGTACATCAACAGTTATGGCCTTAAGGCCTTTGTCGCCCGAAGCAAGGAACTAGCCGCAAAATATGGCCCGCGCTTCGATCCACCTGCCAGCCTGGTCGAGATGTCCGAGACCGGCAAGGAATTTCATTGATACTGAGCTTGGCCGTCGTTCGCGCTCGTACTGCGCGAGCGGCGGCACAGGCGGGCGGCAGCGTGTGCGGCGGCAGTGAACGAAACAATACGCGGAACTGAAAGCGGAGGCATGGATGTCAGGCAACTATTTCAGCGAGCTCAAGAATACGACAGCGACTCGATTCTGGATCAACAATCCCACGGGGGCCGAGATCGAGTTAGCCTTGGCCCAGGGCGCGGTTGGATGCACGACCAATCCCGCCTATTGTTCGCGCCTTGCGACGGAAGAGCCCGAGTATCTCCGCGGCCTTATTGACGAGGCAATTGACGAGGATCCAGACACGGAACTGGCAGCCATACGGGTCTACAAGCTGGCTGCGAAACGCATCATGGACAGTTTCTCTGGCGTTTGGGCCGAATCGGGCGGTACTGCCGGCTTCGTTACCATCCAGGACGATCCCCGCCGGGACGAAGACAAGGATCGCATTGTTCGCGAATCGCTGGCCAATCGTTCCCTTGGGCCGAATTACATGACCAAGATCCCCGTGATCAGTGGTGCGATGGATGCCATCGATGCCTGCGTCGAAGAGAACATCCCGATCTGCGCAACGGAAATATTCGCATTGTCGCAAGCGGAACGGATAGGCCAGATATACCGGGACGCTTGCCGTCGTTCGGGGAAGAATCCTCCCCTCTATATCACGCACATCTCTGGCATATTTGATGAGTATCTGGGCAAATATGCCGCCCGCAACGCCATCCAGATCGACGAGGGCGTGCTGCGGATGGCTGGACTCGCCATCGCGCGTCGCGAATACGAGCTCATTGTCAGGATGGGCATTCCGACAGCCCATCTGATGGGCGGCGGCGCCCGCGGGACCCACCACTTCACGGGGCTTGTGGGCGGGCAGGCCCACGTGACCATCAATTGGAGCACGGCGCAGGAGATCATCGATTCTGGAACACTTCCTGAGTCCGCTATCGGGATGGAGACACCTGCACGAGTCATCGATGAGCTCAGGGAGAAATTCCCGGACTTTCGCAAGGCCTACGATGATGGAGCCTTGCCGGAAAAGGACTTCGCGGGCTTCGGGCCTGTCCAGCTATTCCGCAACATGTTCCTCAAGGGCTGGTATCTCCTTCTCGCGGAGATATCGTCACGAAAGGCAGGAAGGGCTAGCTGAAGTCATGCGAAGGGATTCGCTGCGAAAGGATTCGCTGCGAAGGGATTCGCTGCGAGAGTATTCGCGAGGAAGAGCCTGCAGGGCAGTACCGGGTAAACAGGAATTCAGGAAGAGGGGCAGTTTATGAGTATCAAGGAAGAGACAGCGAAGGCAGTGCTGGACAGCTATTCTGCAAGAACGCCGAAATCGAAGGCCATTTCGGAGATCGCCGAAAGCTACATACCCTCGGGCGATACGAGGGCAATTAGCTGGTTTGCCCCCTATCCTACCTTCGGCGAGGTCGGACGGGGCTTTGAGCTCGTCGACTACGATGGCAATGTCTATATCGATCTCATGAACCTGATGACTGCCGCCATCCATGGGCACGCCCATCCAGCGATTGTCGCAGCCCAGGTCGAGCAGATTCGCAAGGGAGTATCCCACGGCATCCCCGCGGAATCGCAGTACAAGCTTGCGAAGATCATTGTCGATCGTGTCGCCTCGGTGGAGAAGGTCCGCTTCATGAACACGGGCAGCGAGGCCTGCCTCTTCGCGATGCGCGCGGCTCGTGCCTACACAGGGCGCGACATCATCCTGAAGATGGACGGTGGCTATCACGGATGCAGTGATTACGCCCAGACCAATGAACATGCGGATGTTTTCCACAAGGATCCGCCCCAGCTCTTTATCGCCAACAAGGGTGTCCCCGACCTGATCCTGAAAAACATGCGGGTCGTCGACTATGGGAATCTCGAGGCGGCGAAGCGCGTGATGGATGCTGAGGGCGACACGATAGCCGCCATCATGCTTGAGCCGATGCTCGGCGCGGGTGGAGGCATCAATCCGCCTGACAGCTACCTTGCAGGCCTGCGGGAACTCTGCGACAGACATGGTGCCCTGCTCATCTTCGACGAGGTCATCAGCTTCAGGCTTTCCCTCGGTGGCAGGCAGGGACTTGCCGGGGTGAAACCCGACCTCACGACCTTCGGAAAAATCATCGGGGGTGGTATCGGAATCGGCGCCCTCGGTGGACGCTCCGACATCATGCGGCTCTTCGACCCCCGGATCGAGGGCGGAATCAATCACTCCGGGACCTTTACCGGCAACGCGCTCGCGATGGTCAGCGGCATAGCAAGCCTTGAAAACATCACCCAGGAGGCTCTCGACCGTATGGAAGTCCAGGCATCGAAGCTGGTCGCTGTGGTCGGGAAAAAAATAAAGGAACTCGGAGTCAATGCTTCGGTCAAGACAGTCGGTTCCATGATGGTCATCTACCCGACCCGCAGGGAGATCGCGAACTCGCGCGACGTCCTCCTGGCCATGCTGAAGAACAGGCAATTCATGCAAATGCTCCATCTGGAGCTGCTCAACCGGGGGGTGGTCTGCCTGTCGCGCGGACTCTTCGCCCTCTCGACGCCCATGACTGACCCCGTGATCGAAGAGGCTGGCAAGAGGATTTGCGCAGCCCTCGAAACCGTCGCACCATTGTGCGAAGAATTCTGAGATAAGGGAGGAACGCATGCCCAAGAAAGAGAAGCTCATTGTCTGCGCGGCCCTGTCCGGTGGAGCTACGATGAAGGCCCAGAACCCGGGCGTACCCTACACCCCCGCGGAGTTTGCCGACGAGGCAGAACGCTGCTGTGCCGAGGGCGTCAGCATTGTCCATATCCACGCCAAGGATCCCTCGAGCGGCTATGGGATAATCGACCTCGAAGCCAACCGCGCCGTATACGAGGCAGTCAAGAAGCGCTGTCCGGAAATGATCGTCAACATCTCCACAGCCTCCTTCTTTGATGACAAGGAAACGCGCATACTTCCGGTTACGGAAATCAGGCCGGACATGTGCTCCTTCAATACCAACAGCATGAATTTCGGCATGGTAAGCTACAAGACCGGAGAGATCAAACTCGAGGTGATATACCGGAATCCCTTCATAGACCAGATTTTCTACGCGAAGAAGATCAAGGCAGTTGGTACCAAACCGGAATTCGAGATCTTCGATCCCAGCGGCCTCAACAACATCATCGGCATCCTGGACAAGCAGGAAGGCCTCTTCGACCATCCCATGCACTTCCAGTTTGTCTATGGCGTGGCAGGCGGCATGACCTGGAATCTGCAGCTGCATATCGCCTTGGTCGGCCAGCTCCCACAGGGCTCGACCTGGAGCGTCTGCGGCGTATCCGGCGTGAACCAGATTCCTGCGGCTTTCCAGGCCGTCATTTCAGGCGGGCACGTCCGCGTAGGACTCGAGGACAACATCCATCTCCCCGACGGGACCCTGGCCAAGGGCAGCTGGGAACAGGTGCAATGGGTCAAGGAGCTGGCAAAGATCGCCGGCCGCCCGTTAGCAAGCTGTGCCGAGGCCAGGGAGATGCTCAGTCTACCGGGGAGGTCCTGATGCGCTTTGCCCCGAATACCCTGAATCTCTTCAAGCAGCTCGACCCGCTCTATCAGCTGCAGGCGATCAAGAAGTGCGGATTCGATTATGTGGAATTCCTCTTTCCCTATCTCGTGTCCGCGAGCAAGGCGAAAAATCTCCTTGAGGCCTTCGATATGCGGGTGAGCATCATCGATGTGCTGCCTGGGGACGTCAAAAAGCTCGACCTCAGCGCAGCCATCGATCCCGGCCGCGTGCAGGAATACCGGAAGTACGCGCAACTTGCCCTGCAGTATTCGTCCGAGCTCAAGGTCCGCTTCGTGAACTGCCTGTCGGGAATCATGGGGCAGGTGAAAGACACTTCGCGCCAACAGATGATCGACCTCTACAAGGAGAACCTGGCCTTCACCTGCGACCTCTTCAAGGACTCAGGCACGACAGTCCTCATCGAGCCGGTATCGGGTTTCCAGTTTCCCGGCTACCTCACCGACAATCTCCACGAAGCTGTTGGAATCATCAAGGAATTGAACAGGCCGAACCTCGCACTCCAGTTCGATTTTTTCCACATCCAGCTTCTCCACGGAAATCTCTCGGGAAACGTACGCACATACTTCGATATCATCAAGTATTACCAGATTGCCAATCCTCCGGGACGGCACCAGGCGGGAAGGGGAGAGTTGAATTTCCCCTTCCTCATCGAGCTTCTCAAGGAACTCGGCTACGATGGTTTCATCGGCCTTGAGTATGATCCCGAGGGGCCATCGGAAGATTCATTCGAATGGGTCAGGCCCTATATGTGAGGGGCGGTTCTAGCTCCCCTTGCGGGATCGGTGTGTAGAGCTTGGCCGCACTTCGCTAGCCGGACTTGTTCTGGTACCGGTCGGAGGAGCTCAGCCGGAGGAGGATTATGTCCGTTCATGCCGACCCACAGGGATTGAACCTTCAGGATGGTGTTGCCCCTTGCGGGGGTTCGGCTTGTTCGGCCGCTCTTTTCCCTGACGCTGAAGGGACCTAAACTGTAAGACCGTCCGCCCGTGGATGGAATCCGAAGGCGAAGAGAACGGAGCAGGTTGGTGATTTCGAGCGATTTTGTGTCCATGATCGACTGCGCGTGCTCGACTGGCAGTGCCAAAGCGGCGAATCGGTCTCCGAAGGGTGGCCCGGGCGGCGCTGGCGAGGATGCAGGCTTGGCGGGCGGCGATAACTTTTCCTATCCGTCATTCCCCGCGTTCCGGCCTCGAAGCGCGCGCCAGCCAGGGCCTTCAAATTGCGAGCAATTGCGATCATTGCCTCCAGTTTCCCGCGTGCATCGCCCCGGGTCTCGCCCCGGGCCATCACCATCTCCGCGGTACTCATGAAACCCTCCTGCAAGCAGGCGTCTGTCAGGAGATTGTGGATCCTGTCCGGCAGTTCCCCGGGCGTCTGCGCGGACCTGGAAATCAGATAGCTCGATTTCCATGAATGCCGGAATGTCCTTGAGTATGGTTCCGAAAGTCCGGGTTGGCCGACATTCTCTCGTTGTGCGAGACCAATGATGTCAAGTATGTTACGTACCCTTGGCCAGGCCTGAAACCCGGGGGAGTGTCCATGGGGAAATACAGGAATGCCGCATACCGTATTTCGGGGCCATCCCCCGCAAGTCGTCTGTCATACCCCCGAATCAGACCAAGGTCGCATGGCGCGGTAGCGATGTCGCGGCCACTATGGGACACTGCCTGGGAGGGTCGGGGCAGGGCCTGGGACCGAACAATGGTTTTCCGATCCTGCCCAATCAGGCATTCGTGCAGGGAGTTGTCCGGTGAGCAATGTCCTGATCCATGCTGCGCGCATTTTCGATCCCTTCTCAGGCCTTGATATGGTCGGAGACATACGTATCGAGGGTGGCCGCATCGCGGGGATCGGACGCGTCGCAGGTACAGGAAGCGAAGGGGATCCGGCGGGAAGCGAAGTGGTCGAGGCGCGGGGACTTTTCGCGGTTCCAGGCCTCATCGATATCCACGCCCATGTCCTGCCCGACCTGGCTCCACTCTGTGTCGATCCCGATAGGGCGGGCACAGGCGTGGGAGTCACGACGGTCTGTGACGCGGGCAGCATAGGCTGGGCCAACCTCGACGAGGCCATGGACCTGCTCGCGCGGAGGGCTGTCGCCAGCGAAGTCTTGCTTTTTGTGCATCTCGCCCCCGAGGGTGAGAAGACCCTGCCGGAAACCGGCTACGACCGCTGGGACCGGGGAGCAGCCAGGGCGGCCATCGAGCGCCACCGCGACCGCGTGGCCGGCATCAAGGTGCGTGCCGTCGAGGCGGCGATCAGCGGAGCGGGAATCGATGTATTTGCGACGGCCGCTGATTTTGCCCATGGTCTCGGGCTTCCCCTCATGGTCCATGTGGGAGACAAGGGCGCGGACCACCTGGTCCCCGATGCCCTGTACGCCGAGACGACGCGTATCCTGGGTCTGCTCGGGAAGGGCGACATCCTGACCCATGCCTACACGCCTTTCCCCGGCGGCCTGTTCCGTGACGGAAAGCCCATCCCCGGCCTCGAGGCTGCCATCGCCCGAGGCGTCCTCCTGGACGCCTCGCCAGGGCGTGGGCAATTCAGCTTTCCCGTGGCCCGATCCGCCATCGCGTTGGGCTTCCGGCCTGATCTCGCGGGGACCGATACCGTGTCCATTCCCGAAGCCCAGCCTCATTTCTACAATGTGGCGGCGATCCTTTCCAAATTCATGGCTTTGGGTCTATCGTTTTCAGAGGTCGTTGCCATGGCGACCGGCAACGCGGCCAAGGCTGTCGGGAGGGCAGACAGCAGCGGCTCGATCGCGGTAGGCCGAGTCGCCGACCTGACGCTGCTTCGCCGTGAGAGGGGACCCTCCGTCCTGCACGACGGTGGCTCGGGCAACATGAGGCTCGGCTGGAACTTCCTCAGGCCCGTGGCGACTATCCGCGCGGGCAGGCTCCATGGAATCTCGACCGCCATCACCGGTCACCGGGTCGATCCCGTGGCCGTCTACAGGCAGCTCCGCGCGCGGAAAAAGCCATCGGGGAGATAAGGGGGTACTTATGCAAGATTTCTCGGCGATCGACGCCGAAAGGATATTCATGACCGTCAAGGATATCCAGGGCGTCAAGCATCCCACAACGGCTCCCGCCGCCCTCGATGCCTGCGCCGACAGGATAGCCCGCGATATGGGCGCCCTCGGACTCAAGGTCAGGGAGCAGCGATTCCTCGTGCCGGGCTTTCCCCTCGAGTTCAGGAACATCGAGGGCAGCCTCGGTCCCGTGGACAGCGAACCAGCCGCTGTCGTCGTCGCGCATTATGACACGGTCGCGACGACCCTCGGTGCCAACGACGATGCCATCGGCATCGCCACCATGCTCGAGATCGCGCGGGTGCTCGCCGCCCTGCCCGAACCCCCGCCGGTCTATTTCGTCGCGGTGAGCCTCGAGGAGGAGAATCCGGCCATGTTCGCGGCCGAGCACGGGAAATTAAGGGAACTAGGACTTGTGGGCGAGTCAGGTGCCTGGACGGGATGGGCTGTCGCGAAGGCGGCGAAGGAATTCCAGGCCGCCGCGAGGAACGCCTTCATGGGTGGCATGGACTACGGCGACGCCTGGCGCAATGTACTGGCCGAGGCGGCCGGCAAGGATGCTTTCGGCCCCGCTGGCGGGCTGGCGGGGGCCCATGGCGGGAAGGTCGCGGCTACCCTGGAGGATGTCCTGTCCTGCTATCGGTCCATCATACCTAACTATGAAGGAATAACTACCGCCAACGCCCCGGGTCTCCTCAACAGGATCGGCAGCGACCGCTGGGTCCGGGATGCCCTTGCCCGCGGCCTCCGGATCGCCTTCAATATCACCCTCGACGAGATCGGCACCTGCAACCACGAGCCGGGGAGCCAGAAGAGTCTCGGGGGAATCAACCTCTACCCGCTGCTGGCGCAAAGCCACAGGGTGGATCCGGCACGGGCGAGCGGCGACTGGAGCCTTGTCCTCGCCGACGGCAATTCGGGAGCGCTCGGAAGGCTGTTCATGGAGAAGGTCAGTATACCTGGCATCGACCTGCCCTCGGGTTTCCTGCAATTGCCCCAGACCTTCGACCAGATCGCCCGGGAGGTTCCGATGGCCCTCAATTCCGACCACGCGAATTTCTGGCGGCACGGCATCCCCGCGATCTTCATATTCGATACTTCAACGGGGCGCAACCCCTTCTGCCACTCCATGGCGGACTCCGTCGAGGTCCTCGATTATGACTATGTCAGGAGCATCGCGCAGGCGGTCGCGGCCACCGTCGCGGATCCGGCCGCGCGCGCGGGGCGCTGACGGGGGATCGGTGGCCGCCCGGTCCGCGCGGCGGGCGATGGCAGCGGCGGAATCCGGGGTTGCCGCGGGTCCGCTGGCGTAGCCGGCATCCTGCTGAAAGGAAGGTACTATGTACGACGAACGTTGCGACAGGCTGGCCCGGCTCATCGCGGAATGGTCCCTGGGGGTCCGTGAGGGCCAGAGGATCATTGTCAAGGGGCCGGATTCTGCCAAGCCCCTGATGCTGGCCCTCGCGAAGGCCATCTACGGGCGGGGGGCGTTCCCCTGGTTCCAGGTCGCCTTCGCCGAAAGCGAGGAGATCGCCTTCCGCCACGCCAGCGACGCCGTGCTTGCCCAGCCCTGCGAACTCGATTCCCTCGCCGTGGAGAAGTTCGACGGACTCCTCCTCATCATGGGCGAGGAGAATCCCAGGGCGCACTCGCGGGTGGATCCCGCCCGCAGGGCTATGGCCCTCAACGCGGCCATGCCCTCGAGGAACGCCGTGATGCGCCGTGCCGCCGAGGGCAGCTTTTCCTGGGCGGCAGTGGTCTGGCCGACGGCGGGCTACGCGAACGAAGCAACTATGTCCATCATGGATTTCGAGGACGCGGTCTTCGGAGCGTCCTTGCCGGCGGGAAAGGATCCCGTTGGCCACTGGAGGGGCGTGGGCGAAAGGCAGGCCGCTTCGATCGCGGCCCTTGCGGGCGCGCGCGAGGTCCGCATCGAGGCGGAGGACACCGACCTCCGGCTCTCGGTGGAAGGCAGGAGATGGGACAACGGCTGCTGCAGGCACAACCTTCCCGATGGCGAGATCTATACAGGTCCCGTCGAGGACAGCGCCGAAGGCAGGATCTATTTCCCTGGCCGCGTACTCTACAAGGGAGGGGAGGCCAGGGGCATCAGGCTTCGCTTCGAAAAGGGCCTTGTCATCGAAGCCACGGCGGCCCAGGGTCAGGAGTTCCTTCTCGGCATGCTCGATTCCGATCCTTCTGCACGGCGCCTCGGGGAGTTCGCCTTTGGCATGAACGATGGCATAAAGGAGCTTTGCGGGCAGATACTCCTCGACGAGAAGGCCGGAGGAACCATGCACATCGCCCTTGGCAACGGCTATCCCCAGACCGGTAGCAAGAACCGTTCGGCGTTGCACTGGGACCTGGTGCTCGACACGAGGGCGGGTGGCCGTGTGTCCGTGGATGGCAAAGTCGCGCTCGAAAACGGCCAGTACAGGATCTAGGGACGTGGAATGCGCCGACAGGGTGGTCGAGCTCGATTCGGGGAAGGCTATCGTGCGGTCCATCGAGTCCATACTCGCCGACAAGGAAGCCCCACTCTGCGTGGGGGCCGAGGGCGACACCAACCTGACGTTAGGTACAATTGTGATGATATGCGATCCTGCGCGGCCGAGGATGCGGGTGGCGGCCTGTCCGATACGGGGCGTTGATTATGGGGAGTACGGGTTTTGAGGGAATACGACCTGGTTATAAAGGGTGGGCGCCTCGTCGATCCTGCCAATGGCATCGATGCCGTGATGGACCTGGCCGTGGAGGGCGGCAAGATCGCCGCTGTTTCAAAAGAAGGCCTGGCCGGCCGGAGGGTCGTGGATGCGAGGAGCCGCGCGGTGTCGCCCGGCTTTGTGGATGTGCACAGCCATGTCGATGGCATCCTTGGGGGAGGGATCTGCAACGCGCGCATGGGCGTCACCACGGTGGTGGCCGGCAACTGCGGCATGACATCGACCCCCGAGGGCGGTGCCATCGGCCTGTCCTTCGGCATCGAATACTCCCCGGGTACGAGCAAGCGCGAATTCGAGGCACTGGCCAATGTGGCCAGGGAGCGGGATCTCATCTGCCCCGTGCACATCCGCTGCGGGGGACCTTACGTCCCCTTGATGAAGAGCGGGGCTCCCGACGCGATACGGGAAGTCCTGGATGTTGCTCGTTCCACCAAGGCGCGCTTCCATATTTCGCACATCGGCGGCCAGATCGGCATTCGCGTAAAGCCCCGCGAAGCGCTCCTCGAGGAGGGTCTCCGCCTTATCGAAGAGGCTCGCGCCGAAGGGCTCGACATCGAATCGGACATGCATCCCTACGACGCTGGCGGTACCAACATCGGAGCGGCTATACTCGATGTCTTCGAAAAGGGCTTTCCCTTTCCCCAGATCATCAAGAACGCTGTCTTTCTCGATGTGGGGATGATCGAGGTCGGAGCGGGTCCCCGCGCGGGGAAGAGGCTCACGCGATCCCTCATGAAGCAGATCAGGAAGGAAGACCCGTTGACCTTGGTAGTGCTGCATTTCTTCGATTTTGGGCTCGTCGAGCGGGTACTCGAAAAGCCCTGGGTCTCCTTCATTTCCGACGGAGACTTCGATTTCAAGACCGGTGCGGCCTCCCATCCGCGTTGCTCAGGCACCTACCCACGGTTTATCCAATTGCTCGTCAGGGAAACGGGGAAGATGAGCCTCTCCGAGGCTATCGCAAGGATGACCTGCAAGCCAGCCGATCGCTTCAGGCTGGCAGGCAAGGGCAGGCTTTCGGTGGGATCGGATGCGGACATCGTGGTTTTCGATCCTGCAACCATTGCTGATAATGCCAGTTATGCTGAACCTGATCTTGCGCCCTCGGGTATCGACCGGGTTTTCGTGAACGGCATCGCGGTTCTGGAGAATGGAAGCATGACCGATCGCCGGCCAGGCCGGGCCATCAGGTTCTGAGGATCGGATGGAAAAGTACCAGGTATGAGCAACAATGCCGGCATAGACATCGAAGCCCTCTACCGTGTGGTCTCCCTGCTGGAAGGACCGCGCAATGTGCATTCATCACCGGGAGCCCTCGACAGGGCAGCCGATCGAATCGGCGCGGAGATGGGGGAGAGGGGGATCGCAACCCGGGAGCTACCTTTTCAACTAGAAGGATCGGACCACGTATTCCGCATCGTCGAGGGCACTGTCGGCGAACCCTCCTCGGGTCCGGCGCGTGTGCTCGTCGCCCATTACGATACCGTGGAGCGGTCTCCCGGAGCCAACGACAATGCGGCCGGCATCGCCCTGATCCTGGAGGTAGGCGCCTGCCTCGCCCGTATGCCCGGTCCACCCCATGTCCGCATCGTCGCCGTCCCCCAGGAGGAAAGCTCGCAGCCCGCTTTCAAGGGCAGGGAGATCGAGAGCGCGCTCCGGCATAGCATCGTCGACCAGACACTTGTATGTACAAGTTGGGCTTATCATAAGGCACGCAGGTTCCTGCAGAAGCGTTCCGTGGAACTGATGGACCGCGGGATGGGACAGGGCGAGGCCTATGTCCAGGCCCTGGACGAGTACGAGTCTCGGGAAGGACCCGTCGGTGCGGACTTCCGGACCCATGTCGGAGACCTCGGAAGGATCTACGCCGGCCTGACGACAATATCCTCGATCGGCTTCAGGAGCCGCGTGGGCAGCGCCCGCTGGCTCGAAGCCTTCCTGGCCGAGGGAGGGAAGGTGGACTTCGCGGTCGCGGTGGACGAGCCGGGCATCTATTCCGAAGAGCCGGGCAGCCAGGGGCCCGTGCCATCGGGCGACTTCAAGGACATGACGAGGAGCCATCTCCTCAAGCCCGACATCCGTGCCGGCAACTTTGCAACAATTGTAGCCATCTCCGGATCCTCGGGGATGGGACTCAGGCTTGCCGACCATCTGGAATCCCAGGATGTCGCGATGCCCTACGGCCTTTTCGACATTCCCCTCGACTTCAGGGGCGTTGCTGGTCACCTGCCCAAGATCCTCGGCAGCGACCATGCGCCTTTCTGGCTTCGCGGCATCCCGGCCATCTTCGTCTTCGACATGTCCATCGGCCGAGATCCATGGAACCACACCGCTGCCGACACAATTGACCGCATCGACTTCGAGTCACTCAGGCGCCTCGCTGAGGGTGTATTCAGGCTCGTAGCCGGATCATGAAGAGACTCTTGGTCCTGATGGCCGGAGTTCATCGTAGTAGATGTTGATTTCCCTGTCGGGTGCGAGGGCGGACTCAGGTATTTATCCCCTTTTTATGCGCATCACGTCGAAAGCCGTCCGAGCCTCGTCTCCCAGCCTGTGCGGATGCGATCCACGAGTCGCTCCTGCCCGGACAGTTCGGGGATCGCGGCCATCACCTCCCAGGCTCCGGGCGCGTTTGAACGAAAGGCGTCGAGGCGCTCCCGAAGCAAATGTGGACGCACGCCGAGATCGGAAGCCAGACCCTCGATCCCTTTCAGGCCGATCAAAGCAATTGACCATTCCTTTCCGACCCGCATCGAAAGCTTCGGGCTGAGTTCGGGATAGGCCGTCGTCGATACGAGGTTGTAGAGTGGAGCGAGACCCTGGATGCGGCCGTCGCGAAGGAAGGAATAATTCTTGCCATGTGCGTCGCAGTTCCCGACGAGGATGTTGAAAAGGGCCGAGTCGACGAGGGTCTTGATGGAAGGAAGGGGAGGACGCAAATCTCGCGGACAAGGCCGAAAAGCGAGACGAAGCCTGCCTTCGCCTGTCAGCGCCAAGAGGGTTTCCTCTCCGAGTCGATGATGAGCGCTGCGAGCTCTCCCTCGGCCAGTTCGTCGTAGCCTGGATCCGGATCGGCCTCTCCTTCGGCATTTTCGCGATGGATCGATACCGTGCCCGCGCACTCGCTACCGAGGGCCTATGACACAGCCGAATTGCCGTACGATCAGTCGCATGGCTCATTCACCCCGGATCGAGGCTGCTATGTCGATGCCGAGGATTGAGGCCAGGACCAGGGTCTTTCCGAGCTCGATAGTCGGCTTGCCGTTTTCGAGGTCGGACACAAAGCGCGTACCCGTACCGCAGAGGGAGGCCACCCGGGTTTGATTGTAGCCCAAGGCTTTTCGGCGCTCGCGAAGAAGGGCGCCGAGGTCCTTTGGGCTTTGGATTAGCTTCATAAACCCAGAGTAGTGTTCCCGTTCGGGAATGGCAATTGAAAAGTTGCAAAAAATCACCGATCGGGAATATGAAATATGTGGGCAGGCTTCGTGCCCGTACGGGAATATTGATGGATGCCTCAGCTGCTTCCTTCGCCGTCATGTACCCGCGAATCAGACCAAGGTCTCATGGCGCGATCAGAGGTCCAGTCCAATTCTTAGCTTTAAAGTCTCGCGTAGATTGTTAGGACAGGTCTCAGGACCGGGGGCAGCGAATGGCGCAGTTTATCGCACGGCGACTGATAATGCTCATACCTGTCATGATCGGCGTAGTGTTTTGTACCTTCCTGATCGCCCAGGTCACGCCGGGCGATCCAGCCGCGCTGGCACTCGGCCCCATGGCCACCGCCGAACAGATCGCCCAACTCCGTGACCGATTGGGCTTAAATGATCCCTTTTTTACCCAATTCTTCCATTATTTAGGCAGGGTTGCCCGGGGTGACCTCGGCCTTTCCATCAGGGGGCAGACTCCGGTAATGGAGGAGATCCTGATGCGGCTTCCGAGCACGGTAGAACTCACCGCCCTGGCGATGCTCTTCGCCATCGTGATGGGAGTCGGCGCAGGCCTCGTGGCTGCCATCACGAGGAGCAGGGCGATCGACGGGGCGGTGATGGTCACGGCCCTCGTCGGCCTGTCGGTGCCCAATTTCTGGCTTGCCATAATGCTCATATCGATATTCGGGGTCTGGCTCGGCTGGGTCTCGGTCATAGGGGGCGAGGGCATCAGGAACCTCATACTTCCCGCCTTTTCCCTGGCCCTCGCCCCCGGCGCAGTCTTGGCGCGCCTTACCCGGTCGAGCATGAAGGAAGTGGTCCGCGAGGACTACGTCAGGACCGCCCGTGCCAAGGGACTCTCGAGGAGGCGTGTGGTCAACGTCCACGTGCTCAAGAACTCGATGATACCAGTTGTGACGGTCATCGGGCTCCAGACCGCCGCCATGCTCGGGGGGGCGGTGTTCATCGAGTCGGTATTCGCGAGGCCGGGCCTTGGACGCTTCGCCGTCAACGCCATCTCGAGCCGTGATTTCCCGCAGATACAGGGAGTTGTGCTTTTCCTCGCTCTGGTCTACTCGCTGGTCAACCTCCTGGTCGATGTCCTCTATGCCGTGCTCGATCCCAGGATCGGGTATCAGTCCAAGGAAGTGTCATGAGCGCAGCCGGGACACCCATGGATGTGCCGAAGGGAAAGCCCTCCGGCCTTGCCCGCAATTCGCTGGCACGCAATCCGCTGGCCCTCCTCAGCCTCGCTGGATTCCTTCTCCTTGTCCTTTCGGCCATCCTCGCTCCCCTCCTTTCACCCTACAACCCGACCGACATGAACTACGACGCGATCCTTTCGCCCCCTGATGCGGCCCACCCATTCGGCACCGACGACCTCGGGAGGGACGTCCTTTCGAGGGTCCTCTGGGGTGGCAGGGAGTCGCTCCGCGTGGGGATCCTGGCCATCCTGATTGCTGGGACAGTGTCCATCAACCTGGGGCTCGTCTCGGGCTACCTCGGCGGTTGGGTGGATAATCTCATAATGCGGATCATGGATGTCTTCCTGGCCTTTCCCCATATCCTCTTGGTAATCAGTATTGTAGCCATTCTCGGTCCTGGCCTGACCACGGTACTCATCGCCCTCGGGGTGTCCTACGTGCCCGGGGCCACGAGATTTGTGCGCGGCACGGTGCTGGCGGTCAAGGACCGGGACTACATCGTGGCGGCCCGGGTCCTCGGCGCCTCGGATGCCTACATCATGTTCACGCAGGTCCTTCCCAACATCCTGGCCCCCGTGATCATCTACAGCACCCTCGGGCTCGGGAGCGCCATCATGGCGACCGCCGGCCTGAGCTACATCGGGCTCGGCGCACAGCCGCCCTCCCCTGAGTGGGGGGCCATGCTCAACGCTGCGCGGTCCTATATCCGCGAGGCCTGGTGGCTCACCTTCTTCCCGGGACTTGCCATCTTCATCGCCGTCCTCTGCATCAACCTCCTCGGCGACGGCCTCAGGGACGCCCTCGATCCGAGGCTCAGGGAATGAGGGAGGCGGCCATGGACGAGCTCCTCAGGATCGAGGGACTAAGTACTTCATTTTTCACCCGGGGCGGCGAGGTACGGGCGGTGGACGGCATCTCGCTGTCGGTCAAAAAGGGCGAGATCCTCGGCATCGTGGGCGAGAGCGGCAGCGGCAAGAGCGTCTGCATGATGTCCGTGATGCGTCTGATACCCGAGCCGCCCGGTCGCATCACCGCCGGGAAAATACTGTTCGGCGGACAGGACCTTTTGGCGCTCGGCGAAGATGAAATGGAGCGGATCAGGGGGGCGAGGATCGCCATGATCTTCCAGGATCCCATGACGAGCCTCAACCCTACGCTCACCGTGGGCTTTCAGATCATGGAAGCGCTGAAGTGGCACTTGGGTCTTTCCGGCGCAGAGGCTCGGAAGCGCGCGACAGAACTCCTTGCCATGGTGAATATTCCAGATCCCGCCGAACGCCTCGCCGAATATCCGCACAGATTCTCGGGGGGCATGCGGCAGCGGGTGATGATAGCCCTGGCACTGGCCTGCGACCCCGAGCTCCTCATAGCCGACGAGCCGACCACGGCCCTCGACGTGACCATACAGGCCCAGATCATCGAACTGGTACAGAAGCTCCAGCGCGAACGGGGCATGGGGGTCATCTGGATCACCCACGACCTTGGCGTCGTCGCGCGGCTCGCCGACCGCGTGATGGTCACCTATGCCGGATCGATGGTCGAATCGGCTGCAGCCCTCGAGCTTTTCGAGCGCCCGGGACATCCCTATACCTTCGGGCTTCTATCTTCTCTCCCCTCCCACGGGGGCGATAAAAAGACAGCATTGCTGGCAATACCCGGCCAGCCTCCCAACCTTGTCGAGCGGAGTCCCGGCTGCCCATTCGCCCCCCGCTGTTCGTTCGCGCGTCAGCGCTGCATGGTCGAACGGCCTCCGTTCGGGGAAATCGCGGAATGCCACAGCCTGGCCTGCTGGGAGTACCAGGCTGTCCGGGACTCGTGGAAGGGGCAAGGATCATGAGCACTACGACGATCCTGGAAGTGGAAGGACTCAGGAAATATGGCTCTTCGCTATTTTGTATGGGTGGTGTATAATACCTAGCTATGAAAGATT
>JBMOIK010000002.1:0-43385 GCA_049317365.1 Rectinemataceae bacterium
TACTTCGGGCGATTGCGTAGCGCCCGCGCTTGAAAAGCAAAAACGGAGCGCGAGCCATACTTCCATCCTTCGAGCGGGCTGACTGACAGCAGGCTCACAGTGAAGTTAAAAGGCTCAAGCTCCGTTGTTCGGTCACTCGACTAATTACTTACCCTAAAACAAGAACTTCGTGGAGGTGATCGGAATTGAACCGACGACCTCTTGAATGCCATTCAAGCGCTCTAGCCAACTGAGCTACACCCCCGAAGCAGTGGCATAGTAGAAAAAGGGCGCGGAAATGTCAAGCATGGGGCTCCAGATCGGGAATATGCCCTCAAGTGACCTGCCGATCGGCTTGATCGGAGAGGCCGGGGGCAATAGAATTGTCGGAACAGCCTGATGGGTTGCGCTCGGCGCTGCCCACTCCAGCCAGAAAACGGAGGCCCAATGTCCGATTCCATCGATCCTGAGATCGCCGCCCTCCTCGGAGGCGGAGTCGAGCAATTCCCTGGCAAGGGAACCTCCGCTCCCCGAGCCCCCCTCGGAGGTCCCGGGTCAACCCCCGATTTCGAAGCGCTTTTTGGCGGCCTCGACACCGATGGCGACGCAAAGCCCCGCAACGAGTCCTCCGTCGACCTCACCAAGAAGACTTTTGCCGTCGTCACGAAGTTCGAGGAGGAAAAGGCTGCCGACTTCTTCGCCGATCCTGATTTCTACAAGCGCGCGCTTGCCAACGAGGGCGACGAGGCCCAGCGGGTCCACGAAATCCTGTCGAAATATCTCAAGGCCACCGACCCCAAGGACAGGAGCGTCTTCCGCCAGCAGATTGTCTCGGCCTACTGGTACCTTGCCACCAATGTTTCGATCCACTCGATCCAGCCTTCGACGCACATCTCGAAAAAGCTCGTGCTCCGCTATGGAGTCCTCCTGCCCTCCCTCATCACGCCCGAACAGCGCGACACCCTCGCGAAGATCGTTTTCAACAAGGACATCGACGAGCCGGTCTACTATGTGGACGAATGGATAAAAGGCGTCTCCAATGGCCAGATCAAGGCCAGCGCCACCGACGAGGTCAAGAGCGCGCGCGGCGATGACCGCGCCAAGGTCAACGCCTCCCTCCAGAAGGCCCAGGGGCGCAAGGACGCGGTCGAGGGAATGCTGAAAGCCAAGGCCGAGGAGCGGAAAAGCCTCGAATCAGAACTGGGAGCCAGGGTCGAGGAGGTCCGCAACCGCACAAGCCAGCCGGGCCTTCTCAACATCCCCGCCCCTTATACGGAAGGCCAGCGCAAGGCAGCCTCGGAGGTCATGGAGATCCTCCGCAAGCTCTCGGTCACGGACAAGGCCCTTGCCCTCAGCATCGACGAATACGAAAAGGCGAGCGAGATGTTCCAGGACATGGAAGCCAAGGCCAAGGATTTCGGCGGAGATACCAAGGCGGACCTCCAGTCGGTCGCCCAGGAATTCGAGGCGATCAAGCAAATGGTAAAGCTCTGCATCGGCCGCCAGGGCAACCAGTTCCCCATACTGACGAAGGACCATTTCCACGGTTCGATCCGCGACATAGCAACGCGGGAGAATGTCATCAAGAATCTCGCCTGGATCGAAAGCATCGACTCACAGGCCTTCATGCGCCCCTACAAGAACGTGCTCAACCGCATAGTGCCTTACATCATCCTCGTGCCGGCCTTCGGCGACCAGGGCATCTGCTGGGAGCCCTTCGACAAGTTCAACCGCGCCTCGGGCCGCGGCCGCGTCGCCATCCCCCTCTACCCGAAGAATGTCCAGGCCGCCGTCATCTACGCCGTCGCCGACCTCAGGTGGCAGGTCGCGAAGGAAAAGGCTTCTTACTACTGGATGGAAGAGGGACTTACCGGCAGCTACTACCAGTGGTTCACCTCGAAGAAGCTGAAGGGCGACGTCAAGGAAGCCTTCATCCAGGACTACATCATCTGGGTAACCAAGGAAAGCGAGGGGATGCAGAAACTCGACAAGGAAGTACGCGCCGAGTTCTGGCGCCTCATGCCCTTCGCGCAGGTCATCAAGGACAAGCTCAAGACCAGGAGCTACATTTACCAGGAACTCTGCCAGAAGGACAACAACCGGTCCCGCTCCGACGGCTACTGAGGCCCGGGGTCCCGACAATCCACCGAAGGCGCACGGCGCCACAGGAGACGAGATGCAACCAATCAGTGTCAATTACCGCGAGCACCTCATGAAGATGATGTCCATGTCGAAGGCCCAGCTCGAGGTCGGGGAGCACAACGTCTTCCAGGAGGGCAACCCGGACATCCTGCCCTTCATCGACAGGATCATCGAGGACGTCCTCTTGCCGGGCTCGACCATACTCCACCCCGAGCGACTCGTGGAACTGATGGCTGCCTCGAAGGCGGGAGAGCCCTGCCTCCTCCTCCTCGAGCACTTCTCCAACTTCGACCTTCCCGTCCTCCACCATCTCATCCGGAAGGCCGTACCGGGAGGGAAGGAGATCGCCGACGCGATCGTCGCAATTGCCGGAATCAAGCTCAACGAGGCCAATCCCGTCGTTGCGGCCTTCAGCGAGGCCTACACGCGGCTCGTGATCTATCCAAGCCGTGCCGTGGATTCCCTCAGGCAGGGTGGGCATGCCGATCCGGCGGCCCTCGTCGCCGAGCTCATGAGGAGCGTCGCGGTCAATCGCCGTTCCATGAGGGTCCTCGGCGAGATCAAGACGAAGGGCAAGCTCATCCTCGTGTTCCCCTCCGGTACACGTTACAGGCCCGGGGTTCCCGACTCGGCCAAGGGCGTACGCGAGATCGACTCCTACATCAAGAGCTTCTCGAAAATGTGCATGGTCTCGATCAACGGCAACATCCTCAGGCTCAATCCCGCCATGGGAGAGATGCAGGAAGACCTCCTGTGCAAGGACAGGGTCATCATTGACGTGCACGGACCCCATGACTGCGACAGCTTCCGCAAGAAGGTCAAGCACGCGCCAGGTCACCACCTCATCGAGGACCCCAAGCAGGCTGTTGCGGATGGGATCATGGCCGAACTCAAGGAAATGCACGAGGCCGTGGACAGGGAATACCCGCCGCTGGCCGTGGAATAGGCACATGTAGGACAAATTCAGGGCGAGCCTCAGCTTCCTTGCCCTCAGCTCCCCTTCCTCCACCGACCCGACCGCCAGCGTCCCAGCATGAAGAGCCCACGAGGCCATAGGCTGCCAGGGAGGCTGTGCCCATGCCGGAGATTATCGCCGCCATGGCGTGCAGCAGAGGGCACCGATGTTGGCCACCATCACATCGCGGGTGTGGCCCCAGGAGCGGAGGATGACTGTCCCGGCGATGTTGAGGGCCATGAAGAGGCTCGCGAGGGGGATTCCGGCCGGGACAGGCCTGTTTTCCATCGGGAGCCGCGGGATGTCCACTCCTGCCTTCAGGAAACCGTCCGGGCGGCGCGGCGCGCGCCGATGACCGAGGCAGCAGTGACCGCCACTACGATTATCGAGCCACCGACAATGGCTGCGGACGAAGGGCGCTCCCCCATGAACAGGAAGACCCAGAATGGATTGAAGAAGGGCTCGATCAAGGCGACGAGGACTCCCTGGACCGCCGTGACCCGCTTGATGCCGTAGGCGAAGAACACGGCCGCCAGGCCGATCTGGAGCACGCCGAGCGCGAGGATGGCGAGGACGGATCCCGTCGTGATTGCAGGCATGGGAAGGAAGGCCGCGATCGGGAGCATCACCAGGGCGGTCAGCCATTGGGACAGGAGGTTCGACTCGAGCGGGGATCCGTCCTTCTGCATCCTCATGAACACGAAGTAGAGGCCGAAGGTCAGGCCCGTCGCCGCCGCAGCGAGGTTTCCGAGGAGCATGCCACCGCCCAGCGAGTCCATGAAGAAGATGCCCATGCCGATCATCACAAATAGGAAGGCTACGGCCTCCTCGGCCCTCGGCCTTTCCCGGAGGATGAGGGCACCGGCGACCGCGGTGATGACCGGCGCCGAATACTGGAGGAGGATGGCGTTGGCCGAGGTCGTGGTCTTGTTCGCGTAGACGAAGAGGCACATGGTGGCCGTGTTGAGGACAGCGGCCGCCACCTGCGCGAAGGACCAGTGGAAGCGCGGCTTCCCGATCCAGGCAAGGAGGACGATGCCCGCGATGAGGCTGCGGACCCCCGCGATGAGGGGCGCGTTCCAGGGCAGGATCTTGATGAAGATGCCGGCGGTACTCCAGAGCATGGCGCAGGCGGCAAAGGCGAGCATGCCCTTGACTCGCTCGCTGCCCTGGTCGCTGCGGGTTTCGGAGTGTGGAACGGACGATGGATTCATGGCAGTCCCCGACAATGTCCTGCAAGCCCCCGCGAGGTCAATACCGGGAAGCCCGGGATGTGCAAGGCCCGGAAGCTTGAAAGTCAGGCGTTTCTCCGAATAGAATGGAGGCTGTCGGCAAAGCCTGCGGATCCGATCGCCGCAACGGCAGCCGCCAGCTTGCCAGGGAGGCACTGGATGGTCATCGCTTTCACGATCCTCGGTCTGGCCGCGCTCCTCTCCTGCATCGTATTCCTCGCATTGATGCAGGCCAGAAAAGCCAGCTTCGCGAAGAGGGTGCTGGTCTCGCTCGGCATGGGCGTAGCCCTGGGCCTCCTGCTCAAGCTCGCCTTCGGGCGGAACAAGGCCGTCCTCGACCAGGTCCTGCCCTGGTTCGGCCTCGTCGGCAACGGCTATGTCGACCTGCTCAGGATGATCATAATTCCCCTGGTCATGGTCTCGATAATCTCGGCCATCCTCAAACTCAAGGATGTGAGGAACCTCGGGAAGATGAGTGCCAGCGTGATACTGACCCTTGTGCTGACGGCCGGGATCGCCGCCCTGGTCGGCGAGACCTCGGCCCTCGCCTTCGGGCTCGATGCCCGGCAGATCACCCAGGGCACGGCGGAGCAGCACCGCGCCGCGACCCTCCAGCAGAATACCGGCACGGCCACCACGCCCCTGGCCGACAAGATCCTCGAGATAATCCCCCAGAACCCCTTCAAGGACATGACGGGGGCGAGGAACACCTCCACCCTCGCGGTCGTCGTCTTCTCGGCCTTCCTCGGCGTCGCGGCCCTGGGGATCAGGAAAAAGCATCCTGCCGAGGCGGAATTCGTCCAGAAGGGCGTCGACGCGGCCTACGCCGTCACGATGCGCCTCGTCGGCATCATCCTCAAGCTCACGCCCTTCGGCGTCCTGGCCATCATGGCATCGACCCTGGCCAGCACAGACTACGGGGCCATCGTCAACCTCCTGAAATTCATACTTGCCTCATATACCGCACTGATTGTCATGTTCATAATTCATCTATTCCTCCTCTCGGTCTTCGATTTCAATCCCTGGATCTACCTGAAAAAAGCCTGGCCGGTCCTCACCTTCGCCTTCATGTCCCGCACGAGCATGGGCACCATCCCCCTGACCATCGAGGCGCAGACGAAGAAGATGGGCATCTCCGAGGCGATAGCGAATTTCTCGGCGACCTTCGGAACGGCCATCGGCCAGAATGGCTGCGCCGGCATCTATCCGGCCATGCTCGCCGTGATGATCGCCCCATCGGTGGGCATCAACCCCTTCGACATCGGCTTCCTCCTGACCGTGGCCCTCGTGACCGCAGTCTCCTCCTTCGGCGTGGCGGGTGTCGGGGGGGGGGCTACCTTCGCGGCCCTCATAGTACTGTCCTCCCTCAACCTCCCGGTCGCCCTCGCAGGGGTCCTCATCTCGATCGAACCCCTCATCGACATGGGGCGCACGGCCCTCAACGTCTCCGACGCCTTCGTCGCGGGAGCCATCACGGGGCGCGTCATGAAGGAGGTGGACATGACGACCTACAACAACCGCGACATGGAACTGGACCAGGTCCAGCCCATCTGAGTAAACGGGAATATTCCACACGCCCTTGAAACGAGGCTGCCTGGCGAGCCAGGATGCCAGGAAAGGAGTACTGCCATGAACCGGAATTCCGTAGCGTTGCTTGCCGTTCTCGTACTGATATTCTCGGGCATGTTCGCCATGGCCGACTACCAACGGGGCCATGCCCTCGAGCCGGCCAGCGCGACCCCGGCGGGGTCGAGTGGCGGCCTCATCATCAACAGCGTCATCATCCCAGGCGATACCGCTCCCCTGGCGGGAACCGGAACGGAAGGCGGTGGAGCGCCGGCGACAGCCGCGCCAGGAGGCGAACTGCCAGCCCTGCCCGCAGCCGCCGACGGGGCTGCCTGCCCCTGACACAGCATCTGGGTTGCACCGGCGGCATCCGCCATCCGGGGCGGCCTCGAGGATATCCAGCGCATTGCTCACGACAGTGAGGGAGGAAGCATCATGAAGAAGGTCATAGCTATGAGGATGGGAGCGTTCCGGCTCCTGGTGCCGGTCCTTTTGGCCCTTGGGCTTGCGACCACGGTCGCCGCGGCCCCAGGGATCAACTCGGCCTACCAGTATTTCAGCAATGAGAATTTCGCCCACATGACGGCCAACCCCGTCTTCAGGAGCCTGTCCTACAACCAGCTCCAGCAGCTCATGGAGAGCGACGGCAGCTTCCTGGTCCTCTTCGGCGGCGCCTGGTGCCCCAACACCCAGGCTGTCATCGGGCAGATCAACGACGTGGCCAACGAGTACGGTGTCAAGACGATCTACAACTTCGACTGGCGCATCGACGGAGCGACCATGCACCTCCGTGACTCCAAGAACACCGGAGCCTTCCTCTACGTCGACTTCGTGAACAAGTACCTCTCCAACATCCAGGTGGAGTACAGCGCCGACCATACGAAGGACATTGCCTATCCAGACAAGGACGGAAAGGCCGTCGCCGCCGCCCGCCTCCAGGTTCCCTTCCTCTTCCTCTACAACAGGGCCGCCAGGGACACGAAGGGCAATCCCGCGCCCATCATCGCCTCCTACGAGAAGATGCTCCTCTGGGACAAGGACTTCCAGACCGGCGGCAAGGACGATCCGGCGAAGATCGAGGCCTACAAGAAGGAGATCCGCCCCCTCTTCGACGCCGTTTCCACGGCCTCCGGGGCCAAAAAGGTAGCAACTAAACTCAATTACGTCGACGACCTGACCCTCTTCGCGAAGGGCTACAACGCCCGCGCCGCCGGTGTCACGGTCATAGACCAGAAGGATGCACCCTGGGTCATCAGGTCCGTCGGCTATGTCGAGCTCAGGAAGATCCTCGAAAGCCCTGGCAATTATGCCATCATGTTCGGCGGCCCCTGGTGCCCGAACACACGTGCTGTCGTGGACGTCGTCAACCAGTACGCGAAAAAATACAACATCGACACTGTCTACATGTGGGACACCCGCGTCGATGGCAACATTTTCCACCTCCGCGACTCGAAGAATGCCTACGCCAGCCTCTATGTCGACCTGGTCAACAAGTACTTCCCCGGCATCAGCGTCGAGTACGGCGCCATGCGCGAGCGCGACATCAAGTACAGCGACAAGGACGGCAAGGAAGTGTCCGCGCCACGGCTGCAGGTGCCCTACGTCTTCGTCTACAACAAGGACTGGAAGGACGCCTCGGGCAATCCGAAGCCCATCCTCGACCAGGTCGAACTGATGTACGAGTGGGCAGACATGCAGCCGGATTTCAAGGACAAGGACGGGAAGCTGGGCGAGCACTACAGGACCTACACCGCCGCCCTCGACAGGCTCTACTCAGCCTTCGCGGCAAAGGTCAAGAAGTAAGGACTAGTCCTTGGAAAGGAACCAGGCGCCCAGGAGGGCCAGCAGGGCGCCAGGTTCATCAAGGCCTTCCTCGGCCCCGGGAGAGCCGGGACCAGATCGACAGGCACGGGCCACGGCATCCCAGGCGCCAAGGCGCGAGTCAGCCCGGGCGATGAGTTCGGACAGTTCATCGCGATCGCGGGCCGGTCCCAGCATGGCGTACAATGCCGCGTCGCCCGCGTCGAGGAGAAGCCTGAGGGCTTCCCTGCCACTTCCCGACTCGACCGCTTCGGCCAGGTCTGTGGCAAGTCCAGGCGGCATCGCCGGAGCGGTCGCACCCAAGGCCCGGAGCCGCCCCTCCAGGGCCTTGAAGAGGGCAGCGCGGGACTCCTCTCCGCCGGATTGCTGGCCGGCGGCTCCGAGGCCGCCGAGATAGGGGGAGAAATCCACCGCGTCTCCGAGAAGGTTGGCCATGGCCATGATGTATTGCCGGCGCCCGCCCTGAGCGGAGGAATCGAAGAGTCCACGGTACAGTCCCAGCAAGGCTTCAGCCAATTGGTTGGAATCAGGCTCGCCATGGCGCGGGCGCGAGGCCGCCCCGAGGGCTGCAGCCTCCAGGACGCGGTGATCGCTTTCGGCCGAGAATATGCTCGCCAGGGACAGGCTGCCGGGACCTCCGGAAAGGGCGCCTATGGACTGGGCCGAAGCAGCGCGGAGGGCTGTCCCCCCCTCCCGCATCGCCGCTTCCAGTGCAGGCAGCGAGGCAGGATCGCCCAGTCGCCCAAGAACCCGCGCAGCCTCGACACGGAGGTCCCATCCCAGGTCCAGGAGCCGTGACTCCAGGGCGTCGCGTGCCTCTTCGCCGCCGATGCGGCCGAGGGCGCGTATGGCCTCCTCCCGCACCTCGGGCTCCGGATCGTCGAGCCGGCCTATCACCTCGTGCACCACGAGTTCACCCTCATCGCCGTCGATGCGCCTCAGGGCACGGGCGACGCGCGGATCGCCCGCGTGGCGCCGGAGGTCAAGGAGCGAAGCGTAGGTGCGGAAGAGTCCCGCGCTGGCCATCTGCGTGATGAGGCCTGCGATCGGCCTCTCCCTGCCCTCGCGCACACCGCGCAGGACCAGCACTGCCAGCACCATGACAACAAGGGCCACGACATGCACGGCACTAAAGCCATCGAAGCCAGGTAGAATCTCCTTGAGCTTTGCGAAGGGTCCCCATATCGCGGGTTGACTGCCCGTGGCCTTTGTGCCGCCACCGAAGGCCTCCATCAACTGACCGCCCGCCACGGGCCCGAGCGCCGCCACGAGCCCCACGATGGTGTTGTACCAGGCTATGTAGATGACGCGTCGCGGTGGAGGGGCCAGGGTCAGCATCAGCTGTCCCGCGCCCTCCCAGAGGGCCGGCCCGAAAAAGCCCTGGAAAAGCGCCACAATGGGCAGGATATAGCTGTAATTGCCATGATCGATGAAGAAGTAGCCCAGCCAGCCACCGACGATGAGGCAGCCCAGCACCACGGCGGGTTTCCGGCCGTATCGGTCCATCACGAAGCCCCACAGGGGCGCCATGGCAACCCAGGCCAGGATGGTGATGACGGTCATGATGCCCAGCCAGACGTTTGGCGCTCCTACGAAGGCCAGGTCGGTGATGCGCGGCGCCTGGAAGGGGGCCGCCACGTTGACGGCAAAGACCGCAATGCCCGTGCCCAGGGAATAGCGGAGGAAATTGCGGTCACCCAGGGGGGAAAGGAATTCCGCCGCGGTAAGCCTTCCCTCGACGGGGGGAGGCGGTGGTTCGGGGATGCGGACATGGAGGAGGATGTCGACGATGCCACCCAGGGCGCCGATGCCAAAGATCGCAGCGTAGGCCCAGGACCGGCCAGCCTCGGGCACGAGGTCCAGGAGCACGCTGGCGGCAAAGAACCACAGTACTGTGACGGACTGGAAGATGGCCGAGCGCCGGAGGAAAAAGGAGCCGCGCACGTCCTCGGGAACAAGGTCGGCCATCCAGGACAACCAGCCCGAGGTCGATATGTTCATGAAGACCCAGGATACGGCCAGGGCGAGGGCAGCCAGCCGCGCCGCCTCGAGGCCGCTCCGTCCGGCGAGGAAGAGGAAGGCAGAGGCTGCGATGCCGAGGCCGAGGAAGCGGTGGATCACCGACATCACGATGAAGAAGGTCTTCCGGCGGGGCAGGGCGCGGTAGATGAATACGGAAACCAGCTGCAAGGCTCCGGTTGCGAGCATGAAACCGAAGAGGAGGCCCAGAAGGGAGGCCGGGGCCCCGAGGTGGTTGGCGAGGTAGACCTGGAAGATGGGCTGGATGCTGCAGACCGTCATGAAGAGGGCGCTGAAGCCCCCTGCCGCCATGGCGGTACGGGTGGCGCGGGCATAGTCAGAACCCCTGATGCCCCCTCTGGGCGTGGAAGCTCCGGCGCTCAGCGTCGACCAGCTTCGAAGGCCGGCAACGGCTCGAAGCCCTCCATCTGGCCGGGGATGGACGCGGCTGGATGCCTGGCCAGGAACTCGCCCGACTCACGGTCGAACTCGTAGTCCTGGCCCCATTCACGGTAGTTGCGTATGACCTCCACTACGGAGCCGCCGACATGCCGGGCCTCGGCGTCCGTCATGGTGGGATGTATGGACACCCGCACCCAGCCAGGTTTCTCCGAGAGGTCGCCCGAATCGATGAGGTCGGTGATGTGGCGCGAAGTGGTCTTTCCAATGCTGAAGAGTATATGGCCATAGGTTCCCGCGCAGGAGCAGCCGCCCCGGGTCTGCACGCCGAAGCGGTCGTTCAGGAGCCTGACGATGAGGTTGTGGTGCTCGCCCGGCGCGTAGAAGGACAGTATGCCCAGCCGCTCCAGGTTCTCCCCTTCGAGGAGCATGATGGCCCCCTCCCTCCGGAATTCCCCGATGATGATGTCGAGCAGCTCCTTCTCGCGGTCCCGGATGGCCGCGACGCCCATGGACTCCTTCACCTTGACTGCGAGGGCGGCGCGCATGGCCTGAAGGAAGCCGGGGGTACCGCCGTCCTCCCGGGCCTCGATGTCCTCGACATAGGCATGGGTTCCGAAGGGCGTGGTCCACTTGACCGTCCCACCCCCCGGCTGGTCCGGCACGCTGCGTCGATAGAGGGAATTGTGAAGGACCAATACGCCCGACGAACCAGGACCTCCGAGGAACTTGTGCGGCGAAAAGGTGATGGCGTCGAGGTGCTCGCCCTCGCCCGGACCGTGCATGTCGATGTCGATATAGGGAGCGGCTGCCGCGAAGTCCACAAAGCAGAGACCACCATGGCGGTGCATGACGGCCGCCATCCGGTGGTAGGGCGTGAGCAGCCCCGTCACGTTGGAGCCGGCGGTGAAGGCACCGATGAGGAGGGGGCGGTCGGCATTCTCCCGGCAGATGCGCTCCTGCCATCCGAGGTCCGGCAGGCCGGTCGCCTCGTCTCGCGGCACGATGCGGACGTCGACCTCGCACTCCTCCCAGGTAATCTGGTTGGAGTGGTGCTCCATGTGGGTGATGAGGACGAGGGGCCTCTTCCGTGAGCGGTCGCCGCACTCGTGCCTGCAGGCTTCGGGCATGCGGAGACCCAGGAGGCGCTGGAGCTTGTTGATGGCCCCGGTCATTCCGAAGTCGGTGAAGATCAGGGAATCATCGGGGCCTGCCTTGACGTGGCGTTTGATGGTCTCGCGGGCAGTGTGGTAGGCCCGGGTCATGGCGGTGCCGGTAAAGGTCGTTTCTGTATGGGTATTCGCGACAAGGGGTCCGATCTGGCGGAGCATGAAGTCCTCGATCGGGCGGTAGAGCCTTCCAGAGGCGGTCCAGTCGGCGTAGACGATGGGAACGCGGCGCCCGTCCGAGAGGGGCATCGTGGCGTCGATCCCGACAATGTTGGACCTGTATGGGGCAAAACTGGATTCGAGGCTCATGATATTCCTCCGCGGCTGCAAGACAGAGTGCGATTCTACCCTTCTTGGACCCTGGTGTCGACTCACGGGACACTACCCCGTAGCCACCTGTCACACCAGGGGGGTTTTCGGCTATAGTGGGCAATCCCCGCCAGACATCCATCCCAGGAAGCCCATGATCGCCAAGGACGCCTCGAACGACCGCATCAGGAACATCGCCATCATCGCCCACGTCGACCACGGCAAGACCACCCTCGTCGATGCCATGTTCAGGCAGTCAGGCGTATTCCGTGAAGGACAGGAAACGCAGGAGCGCCTCATGGACAGCATGGAGCTCGAGCGCGAGCGTGGCATCACCATCGCCGCGAAAAACTGCTCGGTCATCTGGGAGGGCGTGAAGATCAACATCCTCGACACCCCGGGCCACGCCGATTTCGGTGGCGAGGTAGAGCGGGCCCTCTCGATGGTCGATGGGGCCATCCTCCTCGTGGATGCCTCGGAGGGTCCCCTGCCCCAGACGCGTTTCGTTCTCAACAAGGCCCTCGAAGGCAAGCTCTCCGTCGTGGTCGTCATCAACAAGATCGACCGCCCCGACGCCCGCCCCGACGAGGTGCTCTCGGAAATAATCAACCTGTTCATAGATCTTGGAGCCGACGAGGAGCAGCTTGAGTTTCCCCTCGTCTACGCGATCGGAAGGTCAGGCGTCGCCAAGTCTACGCTCGACGGAGACGCCGAGGACCTGAAATACCTTTTTGAAACCATCATCGCCCGCGTGAAGCCGCCTTCCTACTCCTCTGCGGAGCCCTTCCAGATGCTTGTCTCCGACCTTTCGTATTCCGACTACTTCGGTCGCCAGGCCATCGGAAAGGTCATAAATGGTTCGGTCCACTCCAAGGACAACCTGGTATGCATCGGGGATGGCAACGTCAAGAAGACGCTCAATGTCTCCAAGCTCCAGACCTACGTGGGACCGCGCATCGTCGAGAGCCAGAGCGCCGAACCCGGCGATATTGTCGTGCTCTCGGGCATCGACGACGTGCACATCGGGGACACCATCTGCACGCGGGACGCGCCCAAGGCCTTAAAACGCATCATCGTCGACGAGCCCACCGTGTCGATGCGCTTCAACGTCAACACCTCGCCGATGGCGGGCACTGAAGGCACCGAGGTAACGACAAGCAAGCTCATCGCCCGCCTCCGGAAAGAGACTCTCCGCAATGTATCCATCCAGGTGGAGGAGTCGGGCACTGCGGGCCAGTACTGCGTGAAGGGCCGGGGCGAGTTCCAGCTGGTCATCCTCATTGAAATGATGCGCCGCGAGGGCTTCGAGCTCTGCGTCGGCCGCCCCGAAGTGATCTACCGCCACGAGGGCGGGAAGAAGCTCGAGCCCATCGAGCACCTCTCCGTCGACGTCGCCGAGCCCTTCGCCGGGGTGGTCACCGAGCGCCTGTCCTCGAGGAAGGGCCGCATGCTGACCTACGTCTCGCACGGAGGCGGTCGCGTCAAGCTCGAGTTCTCCGTGCCCACGCGCTCGCTGATTGGCTACCGCGACCTCTTTCTCACCGACACCAAGGGTACAGGCATTCTCAATTCATATCTTTCCGGCTATGAGGAATATCGGGGAGACTTCATCGACCGCTTCACCGGCTCCCTGGTCGCGGACCGGGCCGGGAGCGCCGTCACCTACGCCCTCTTCCACATGGAGCCGCGCGGCCGCCTCTTCGTGGTGCCCGGCGATCCCGTCTACGAGGGAATGATCGTCGGCGAGCACAACCTCGACCAGGACCTCAACGTGAACCCCTCGAAGCCCAAGAAACTCTCGAACATGCGTTCAGTACTGAAGGACGAGGCCCTCACCCTGACCCCCATCCAGCCCATGACCCTCGAGAAGGCCATCCAGTTCATCCGCGACGACGAGATGGTGGAGATCACCCCCAAATCGGTGCGCCTCAGGAAGACCATTCTCCTGGTGGCGGACAGGAAGTCGGCGAGGCGGGAGGACGCGAGCTGAGGGCTGGACCTGCGCTTGAGGGATGACAGGAAGGCGCCCAGGGAATAGACTCGACAGGAAGAGGTGAGTCATGGCCTTGCATCCCGATTTCAAAAAGCTCCTCCCTACGGTCCTCGAAACCTGGGAACAACTCCTGTGAAGCGTCGAGCGAGTGCCTGTCTCAGCACCATAAATTCGAAGCAATAGGTATCGTGCTCGAACACGGCGAAAGGCAAGGGAGGCTGACCCCATGGACACCTGGCGACTCCTGGAGACCCCCCTGGCGCGTGGAGCCTGGAACATGGCAGCGGACGAGGCCCTCCGCGAGGCCGTGGGCCGGGGCGAGTCATCTCCGCTCCTCCGCCTCTACTCCTGGGCGCCAGGCTGCCTTTCCCTGGGACTCGGACAATCGCGCGCCGATGTCGATGACGCGGGCCTGGCCGCTCATGGCTGGGACCTGGTCCGCCGCGCTTCGGGCGGGCGCGCCATCCTCCACATCGACGAGTTGACCTACTCGGTGATCGCGCCTATTGGTGAAGTGCGCGTGCAGGGCAGCATCCTGGAAAGCTACCGCCGTCTTGCGCAGGCCCTCATGGCTGCCCTGCGCTCACTGGGACTTCCCGTCGAAATGCAGGGCGAGGCGCCGCCCTCAGCCCAGACCAAGGGACCTGTCTGCTTCGAGGTACCCTCATCCTATGAGATCGTCATAGCTGGGAAGAAGCTCGTCGGCTCAGCCCAGGCGCGCAATCGCGACAGCGTCCTTCAGCACGGAACGCTGCCACTCAGCGGCGACCTCTCGCGCATCACCCGGGCCCTCGCCTTCCCCGACAAGGCCGCGCGGGATGCGGCTGCAGCCAAATTGCTGACGCGGGCAACGACGGTCGAAACGGTCCTGGGAAGCGCTCCAGCGTGGGAACTCGCCGCCGCCGCCTTTGTCGCTGCCTTCGAGGAAGAGCTTGCACTCCGCTTCGTGGTTTCGGAAATGGACGATGCTGAGCTGCTTCGCACAGAAGAACTAGTACAGACAAAGTACGCGCATGCGGACTGGACTGGCCGGGCTTAGCCCGGCACCTTTGCCCAGTCGCGTTCAAAGGCAGCCATGCCCTGATCCGTGAGTGGATGCTGGATCATCTGGCCGAGGAGCTTGAAGGGCAGGGTCACGATGTCGGCACCGGCAATGAAGAGCCGGGAAACCGAGAAGGGACTCCGCACCGAGGCGGCTATCACCTG
This sequence comes from Rectinemataceae bacterium, assembly GCA_049317365.1. GTDB lineage: Bacteria > Spirochaetota > Spirochaetia > Treponematales > Rectinemataceae > CAIJMU01. The sequence goes on from JBMOIK010000002.1 coordinate 14,791, forward strand.
GGTCTTCATGGAATGGGCGACGAGGGTCTCCTTGATCGAGCGGACGAGGCCGATCCCGTCCGAGTCGATATCATCGAGGCGCCCGACGAAGGGGGCGACGAAATCGGCACCGGCGCAGGCCGCAGCGATAGCCTGGTTGAGGCTGAACACCAGGGTCACCGTTGTGCGTATGCCCGAACCGGAAAGCCTCCGGGCCGCCGATATTCCCTCGGCGGTGCAGGGCAGCTTGATGACGATGGCCGCACCCAGGGATGCCAGGTCGCGCGCCTCCGCCTCCATGCCTGCGGCATTGCCGGAAACCACTTCTGCCAGGACGGTCAGGCGGGGGCCCATCCTGAGGATGTCCTCGATGCAGGCCTTGAAGGGCCGCCCCTCGCGCGCGATGATGCTCGGATTTGTCGTAACTCCATCTATCATTCCCGACTCAAGGGCGCGGGACACATCCTCGAGATTGGCCGAGTCGAGGTAGATCTTCATTCGTAGCTCCTTTAGCTTGCTTTCCCCGTCGAAGGTACGATCGAGGACTTCCGGACGACAAGTTCAGCGTCGACAAGGGACGTGGTCGGCATGCCTTCTCCCTTTCGGGACTTGAGCCCCAGCATCTCGAGTACCGCCCGTTCGGCAATTTCTCGGACCGGTTGCCTGACTGTCGTCAGGGGCACCGAGATGAGGCGGCTATAGCGCACATCGTCGAAGCCGGCCAGCCTGATGCTCTCGGGGATGCCCACTCCCATCTCGCGGAGCGAGCTCATGAGGAGGGCGGCGGTTTCGTCGTTGCCACAGATGATATTGGTCGCTCCCGAGGCAAGGAGCTTTTCGACAAAGAGCCGGTCCTCGGGTTCGCCCGTATGGATCCATTCGGCGGGCACAGCAATTCCGCTTTCATGAAGGGCCATGCAGTATCCCCTCTGGCGCAGGTCAATCGTGTAGGCCTCATAGGGAAGCCATAGGAAATCGACCCGCGACTGTCCCTGCTTCAAAAAATGCTCGGTTATCCTATACCCGGCTTTCAGGTTGTCGATGCCGACCAGGGGGTAGGAACTGCGATCGGGGAAGAGGCAGAGATCGCGGTCAATGAGAACAACCGGTATGCCGGCGCTCCCTAGCCTTTCCAGCGCCTTGCGACTGGCGAGACGGGTATCAGCCGGTCCTTCGAGCGGCGCGAAGAAGACGCCGTCGACCTTGCGCGAGATGAACTCGTCGAAGAGGCCAAGCAGTTCATCGGAAGAAAAAACACTTCCCTTTGCCTTGGTAGTTCCCCAGAGAAGGCTGTAATTGCCTTCCTTCCCCCGCTCGGCGATGTTGCTCGTGATGGGATCAAAGATCTCCCCATGGCCGAATTCGGGAAATGCCAGTCCGAACAGAAGCTCCCTCCCACCGCTTTCAGCGGCTCCGCGTACAAAGGTGCCCATGCCAGGTTTCCGTACCACGAGGCCCTCCACCTCGAGCATGCGGAATGCCTTCGCCGCCGTCGGACGCGACACCTCGTAGCGTTCCATGATCATGGATTCGGTCGGAAGCTGTTCGCCTTCACCCACCTGCCGCTCATCGATCTGCCGTTTCAGTTCCTCATAGATCTGTTGGTACTTTTTCATCACCCATCCATCATCCGGCTTTCGCACAAGGCCGCCGCGCCATGAAACGACATCGTCACTTCCGTCCGAGGATATCATTTCAGCGAAGAGGCTGCTATGCCGGTGAAGATCCATTTCTTGAAAAGGAGGAACACGATCACCAGGGGGAGGCTCGCCATGAAAGCCGCCGCCATCACCTGGCTGAAGGGTGGCTTGACGGTGCCGCCGAGGAGGGTCTGGAGACCGACGCTCAGCGTGAAGAATTTCTCGTTGTTGATGTACATCAGGGGAATCATGAGGTTCTTCCACATGAAGATGAAATGAAGGAGGAAGCTCGCGAAGAGGGCCGGCTTGGCCAGCGGCACGATGATCTTCAGGAAGATGCCATAGTCGTTCGCGCCGTCGATCCGCGCGGCGTCAGAGAGTGACTCGGGGATGCCCCGGAAAAACTGGGTCAGGAGGAAGATGATGAAGGGATGCTGGAACCAGTAAGGCAGCCACAGTGGCGTCAGGGTACCGAGTATGCCTACTTTCCAGTACAGGAGATACCAGGGAATCGCGAAGACGGAAGTCGGAATGATCATGGTACTGATCGTCACGAGGAAGAATGCGTCGCGCCCCTTCCAGCGCATCCGGGCGAAGGCATAGGCTGCCATGGCGCTGCAGAGCGTCTGCCCGACCGCGGAAAGGAAGGCGGCGTAGGCGGTGTTTCCGAGGTACCTGAAAAAGGGGAAGATTGCCAGGACTTCCTTGTAATTGCCCGTAGTAAAGAAGGTCGGCAGCCATTCGGGAGGCCGCGTATAGACATGGCCCTGGGACTTGAGCGAGGTCAGCGCCATCCAGTAGAAGGGAAAGACGAAGACCAAGGCGAGAGCCACCATGAGGAGGGAGAGCAGCGCACCCGTCAAGGGTTTCCTGAGTGTCATGGTCATCGCTCGTAATTGACCAGGCGCTGGCTCAGGCGCATAACGGGAAAGGCGATCGCAAGCACGATGACCAGCGAGAGGATGGCCATGGCCGTCGCGGTGCCTGCGTCATATTCGCTGAACATCTTGTCGTACATGTACATGGCAAAGGTGGTACTCGACCAACCCGGCCCGCCGGAAGCCTTGGCCTGCATGCTCGATCCTCCGTTGAGCGTCATCACATAGGGAATCTCGAATATCTGGAATTCAGCGATCAGGCAGGTGATGAAGTTGAAAAGGGCAGCCGGGGACACCATGGGCAGCGAGATGTGGAGGATCTTCCTCCAGCCAGAGGCGCCGTCGATGTCCGCAGCCTCGTAGAGTTCCTTGGGCACGTCCTGGAGGGCGGCCGCGAAGATGATCATGTACTGCCCGACCAGGGTCAGTTCGGCGATGGCGATGGCGGGCTTCACCCAATGGCTGCTGGTAAGCCAGCTGGGCCCCTCGAGGTGGAAGAGCGAAAAGAGGTAATTGACCACTCCATAATCGCCATTGAACATCCAGCGCCAGACAAGGCCGGTGGCCGCGAGCGGAATGATAAAGGGAAGGAAATACGCGACGCTCGCCCAGTTCGCGATCCGGGTTTTCCGGTTCACCAGGAGGGCGAGCATGAAAGCCAGGATAAGGATGCCAGGAACCAGGAGCACTACGAAAAACCCGGTGTTTGCAAGAGTCGTCCAGAACACCGCATCATTGAAGATCAGATTCGTGTAATTGGCCAAGCCGATCCAGATGGCATCGTTCATGAGATTGTAGTCGGTAAAGGAATAGGCGAGGGTCTGGCCGATTGCGTAGAGGAAGAGGCCCGTGAAACCGATGAGCCACAAGGAGAGGAAGGACAGGACGGTCAGCGAATTCCTTCGCCGCTTCTTTCGTAATTGTCTGTTCCCATCCGTGCTGCCCATAGCCGCTCCTGTCACCCTTCCACTGGCCATGGCGCCTCCCGGGAGGCGCCATGCTTTTTCAGGACATTACCTCATCGTGTTCAGCGCGGCCTGGGCCCGCGCGATAGCCTGGTCCACCGCGACCCTGGGCTCGATCTCGAGGTTGAGAATCGGCTCGAGGATAGCCGAAAGTTCAGTATTGTAGGCCTGCTCAGCCGGGGTTCCATAGGGTATCGGCAGGACGGCCGGGCCGGCCATGATGTCGATAAAGCTTTTGAGCTTGGGATTGGTGACTGCGGCCTTGTAGAAATCCGCTCCGCCAAAATCCTTGACCGTCGGGATGCGGCCGGAGCCTTCGGGACCCGTGTTCATGTTGAACTGGCCTTCCTTGCCGGAGAACCAGATCATGAAATCGAGGGCTTCGCTCTGGTTCTTCGCTCCCTTGGGAATAGCGAAGGTGTCAATGCCGATCCAGCCGAAGTCGCCCTTCTTGACGATGGCGTCGACGGTCGGTGCCGAGGCGACTCCCCAGTCCATGTTGGGCGCGAACTTGGAAATATGGTCCGCGATCCAGGGACCGTTCCAGGACATGGCCATCTTGCCAGAGAGGAAGGGCTCGGCCTCGGTTCCCCAGCCGCCAAAACCGGCTTCGAACTTCTGGAGATCCTTGGCGCCGTATTCCTTGGCCATGGACTGGATCCACTCGAAGGCCTGGTAGAGCGCTTCGGGCTTGAGGAATTTCTTGGCTTTGGCGTCATAGAGGGTTTCCGGCGTGGCTCCGAACATATACGAGTAATAGGGAACAAACCAGCCCGGGAAGGTGGTGCGGAAGGAAATGCCCATCTGGGTGATATTTCCGTCGGCATCGCGCTTGGTCAGCTTGCGCTGGGCTTCGGTTACCTCAGCGATGGTCCTTGGCGGTTTTTCCGGGTCAAGTCCGGCTTCCCTGAACATTTCCTTGTTGTAGATGAGCACTTCGACCCAGTCGGTGCAGGGCAGACCATAGGTCTTGCCGCCGACCATCATGGCGCGGTTGGTCCAGGGCTGGAAGTACACGTCCATGTTGAACTTCTTGGCCTTGAGCTGGCTGTCGAGGGCGGTGTACATGCCGTTGGCGACAAACTGCGGATAGTTCTGGTTGTCTCCCACCGAAACGATGGCAGGGGGGTTGCCGGCACGGACTGCGGCGACGACCTTCTTGTCCAGATCGGGCATACCTGTGTATTTCACCTGGACATTGGGGTGGGTCGCGTTCCAGCGTGCTACCGCGTTTTCCGTACCCTTGGCCTCAAAACCGGTGAACTCTCCCCACCACTCGATCGTGATCGGAGCGGCTATAGCTTGCAGACCGCTGCCGAGCATCGCGAGCGCAACGAGACCGACCAATAGACCTCTTCTTCTCATTGGACCCTCCTTGGGCACTTCAAAGATTCGGGCAAAGACTAGCATGAACTTCCATATTGTCAATATAGAAACTTATATTCTGCATACTTTGCTAGTAAGAAGACCTTACATTACTCGACTCAAAAACTGCATCCCAAAGCTGCGCCAAGTATTTATCAACTCTAATTTATTTTAATATATAGAGTTAAAACGAAGAGCTCACTTTGCGAATTATCCTTGTGGCATTGGAGCTGCCATGCTACAACTACCTAGCATTTGCTTGCTAATGTAAGGTCAAAGTTCCGATGTGGGAGGAGCGTGGATGGATTATTTCATGGGTATCGACCTCGGCACCTCGACCGTGAAGGTAATCGTCATGGATGAAGTTGCTCGAACGCTTACCCTACAATCCAAGTCCTATCCGACTCGACACCCATTCCCCGGCCATGCCGAGCAAGATCCTGGGGACTGGTGGGAGGCAACCGCGAGTTGTATCCGCCAGGCGATGGCCGAGGATTTTCTCGAGGGGAAGGGCATCCGCTCCATCGGCCTGTCTGGGCAGATGCACGGACTCGTGCTGCTCGACAAGGAAATGAAGCCGATCCGAAATGCGATCATCTGGCCTGATCGACGAAGCACGGCCCTTTGCCGCCAACGCAGCGAATCAAGCCGGATGGCAGGTTTCCGGCAGATGACGGGCTTGCCCCTGGCCACAGGCTTCCTGGCTCCCTCGCTCGAATGGGTCAGGGAAAACGAACCTACCATCTATGGCAAGGCGTCATGCTTCATGCTTCCCAAGGACTATATCCGCTTCCGTCTTACTGGGCTGATCGCCACAGATCCGACAGACGCAAGTGGAACCTACCTCTTTGACCTGGGAACCGGTTCCTGGGCCGGCGGGCTCTTTGAGGAATTCGGCCTTTCGACCTCCCTCGCGCCAGAGATCATGGAAACCATGTCCATGGCCGGGAGCGTCAGCCAAAGCGCATCGGCCGCGACAGGCTTGCGTGCCGGCACCCCCGTGATCGTGGGCGGCTCCGACCAGTCCATGGCTGCCCTTGCCCTCGGGGCGAGCCGCCCAGGGGTGATCGCTGCAGCCATAAGCACCGGAGGAACCCTGATCACGACTGTCAGAGCCCCCCTGCACGACCCACGCCTCCACACACTCAGGCACGTCTATCCCGATAGCTGGTTGATGATGGGAGCGACCCTCTCCGCCGCAGCGGCCTTGGCCTGGTTCAACGAGCGGATACTGGGAAAGCCGGATGGCAATGATAGATGGATGCCAGGAAGCGCGGTCGAAGAGCTTTCAGTCCTGGCCGGAAGCATTCCTGCCGGCTCGGAAAGCCTGGTATTCCTGCCCTATCTCAGCGGCGAGCGGACTCCGCACATGAACGCCAACGCAAAGGGCTGCTTCATCGGCCTTACCACGGCCCACAGTCGGGCCCACATGGCGCGCGCCATCATGGAGGGCGTAGCCTTTGCTCTCTGCGATTCCCTGGACATCTTCCGCGAGCTCGGGCTGCCTGCCGACGAAATCCTTTGCTGTGGCGGCGGAGCGAAGAGCGAGGTCTGGCGACAGATTCTCTGTGATGTCTTCGATGAGGGGATAGCATGGGAAAAATCCTCCGAACAGTCGGCCATCGGCGCAGCCCTCGCGGGAGCCGAGGTCCTGGGCCTCAGGCTCCGCAGCGGTGGAGGCGGAGGATCGCCGGAAGAAAAATCGCTGCCCCGTCCGGAGAACAGGGATCTGTACCGCTCGCGGAAGGGCACCTTCCGGAAAATCTATGTACAGTTGGGCGGTATTTTCGAGGAGCTCTCCGAGTTCCGGCCCTGAGTCCTTGCACGAGGGAACCGGCCACCCTGGGGTCAGCCACCCTCCCTTTCGATGCGGAATATCTTCCAGCCCTGCCCGACATGCCTGAGCTGGAGCCTGTCATGCCGGGTTGCCGAGATCGGGGCCGGGGGTGAACCCTCGCCCATGGTCCAGATCCGATAGCGGGCTTCGACGAGAGCTTCGCTCGGCGACACCGTCCCGGGCTCGCCAAGCACAAGGTCAGTGATGCCATGAACTACCTTCCCCTCAGGAAGGCTCGGCGACCCAGCCTTCAGCCACTCCCCGGCGAGAATCATGGGATCCTCGCCTTCCATCGCCATCCGGGCCCGGCCCAGCACCGTGAGCCCAGCGAGGTAGCGTGAATCCTTGTCGCGCGCCTGGCCGGAACTGGCCGCCTCAAGGAGATCCGGATCCAGGGCGTCGAGGGCACGGTAGTAGGCTGCCGAGACATCCCGGGGTGGGAGGGCGGAAAGGTCCGGGAGGGCCGCGGCACGGGCTGACATGTTTGCGACGACGAGAATAGTAACCATTAATCCTACCAAAGCCGCTGCAAGCGCGCCTTTGTTGAGCCCCAGGAAGCGCCGCGCCGCCTCTGTCCTGTGCGCCCGGGACTCGAAGGACCTCCGCCGGCGCTCCACAGCTGCTGCCTCCCTTTCCGGAAGCGGCCGGACCGGACCCGCGATCCTGGCAGCGGACAGGGCTGCGACCCAGTCGGCCGGCCCTGTCCCGCGCGGATCGGCGAGCACGCGATCGACCAGGGCGGACAGGCCCGGATCGAGGGAAGGCGCGGCGAGGGACAAAGGCAGGAATATCCTTGTGCCTGCACTACCCTCTTTCTCCGCCTCCGTCGCAGGAAAGGCCTCTCGGCCGCTGGCCAGCCGGTAGACGGCAAGCGCAAGAAAGCGGGAGGCCGCAGTCCCGGCATCCTCCTGGCGTGAATGGAAGACCGGCACCGTCCCTTCCGCGAAGCTTGTTGTAGCGGATGCGGATACAGCCTTGGAGACAAGGTAGGGTGGAAGGACAAGGACAGCCTGCGACGTGGACACAAGGATGCCAGGGGAAAGCAGGGGGGATGGAAGGCTCCTGGCTTCGAGCATCGCACGAAAGGCCCTGGCCAGCGCCTCGATGAGGGCGAGGGAGGAAGCGACATCAGGAGCGGCGGAGAGGGCCGTATCGAGGTCGCTGCCTTCGAAGTCGGGGCCGAAGAGGAGGAGCTCATCGCCCTCTTCGCGGGAGCTGGAAACACTCCAGACGGAGAGTCCTTCTGTGCCATCGAAGAGGAGCCCCTCCCCAACGCCCGCCCTGACCGCACGGCCGGCAGCCCTCAGGCTGTTTCTCGGCACGCGGATGCAGAGCCCCCCGGCTGCACGGAAGTGGATGGGAATCAAGGCTGACAGACCACGGGAAGCGGAGGACTCACTCCGCCCTCACCAGCAAGGCCGCACATTTGAGGCGGGAGAGCATGCGTGCCGCCATGCTGCCTTCCCAGATGGAGCCGAAGCCGATGCGGCCATGGGTTGACAGTACTATGAGATCTTCCGAACGGCTGCCCTGCCGCCTGGCCAGCGCGCTGTCGGGCCTGCCCCGGAGGATGTCCGTCCGGACGCTGAGGCCCCCGAGCTCGCCCGAGGCGGCAAGGCCCTGGAGCCAGACGGCCGACTCGGCGACAGCGGCCTCGAGGGCGAGGGCCATTGAAGCTGGCATCGAGCGGGCGATGGCCTTGGTGTCACCCGTCAGGCTGGCGCTGGTATCCACGACCAGGAGCAGCTCGACATCGAGGCGCAGCGCGCGGGCCAGATCACCGAGCCAGGCCAGGGGCGGCCGGTGGCCATCCCTTCCGTCAGTCGTAACTATGAGATTCTTCCAGCGCGTCGGGTCTATGCCCGCGCCTGCGGGGACGGTGAGCACGGGCACTCCGCCGAAGGACAGGGCGCGCTGCGCGGCGTTGCCCTTGAAGATGCGGCCGAAGCGGTGGACGCCATGGGTCGCGATGACGACGAGGTCGGACTGGAGCTCCTCTGCGTGCTCGCCGATGGACTTGCCCGCGTCATGGATGCCCTCTTCGTGCACATGCACCTCCACGGGGATTGGCGCGAGTCCGCGGGCGAGTGCCTCGAGGTAGTCGCGTGCCTCGGGTACCGAGCCCAGGTGCCGCTGGCCATGCACCTCGCCAGGGGGAGAGGCCTCCAGCACATGGAGGAGGAGGAGTCCTGCAGCGGTGGCTCCGGCCAGGGCGCGCGCGACAGGAAGGGAGGCCTCGGCCAGGGCCGATCCGTCAAGCGGGACGAGAATCCTATGCATTGGTGCCTCCCGCGAAAAGCTGGACGATCAGGAAGACGTTGAGCGAAACGATGACGGCGGCCACGAGGATGGCAGCCGCGGTCACCGTCCGGCTGTTGGCGAAGACGCCCATGCGGCGGCGCGAGGCGGTGAAGACGACCAGGGGTATGACAGCGAAGGGAAGCCCGAAGGACAACAGGACCTGGCTGGCGACAAGGGTATTCGTCGGGTCAAGCCCGAGGGCAATGATGACCAGGGAGGGCAGCACTGTGACAATCCTCCGGAGCCAGACGGGCACCTGGCGCCTGAGGAATCCCTGCATGATGATCTGGCCCGCACTCGTGCCGACCGTCGACGAGGCCAGACCCGAGGCGAGGAGGGAAAGCCCGAAGACCACGCTCGCGGCCTTGCCCAGGAGGGGCTCGAGGGTCTTCCCGGCATCCTCGATGCTGGCGACGCCGGAGTTCCCGCCCTGGTGGAAGGCCGCCGCGGCCATTATGAGCATTGCCGCGTTGACGAGGCTCGCGATGCCCATGGCCATGACCACGTCGATGCGTTCGAAGCGGAGGAGCCGCCTCACGTGCGACTCCTCGCTCACCCGTACGCGGCCCTGGGTGAGGGCGGAGTGGAGGAAGATCGCGTGGGGCATCACCGTCGCGCCGAGGATTCCCGCGGCGAGGACGAGGCTCGGGGCGCCCTCGAAGCGCGGGGGCAGGAAGGAAAGGCCTATTGCAGACCAATCTGGATGACCCACGGCCAGCTCGAAGACATAGCAGAGGGCGATGACGCCGAGGAGGCCCGAGATGACGGCCTCCAGTGGCCGGAATCCATAGCGCTCGAGGCCGAGGATGAGGAAGGTCGAAAAGACGGTCAGCGCCCCTCCCACGATGAGGGGCACGCCGAAGAGGAGCTGGAAGCCGAGGGCTGCGCCGATGAACTCGGCAAGGTCGGTCGCCATGGCGACCAGCTCCATCAATACCCACACAATGCGTACGAGTATGGGATGGAAGCTCTCCCGGCAGTGCTCGGCCAGGTTCATGCCCGTGACGATGCCGAGCTTGGCGGCCAGCGACTGGACGAGCATCGCCATGAGGTTGCTCGCGAAGATCACCCACAGGAGGCGGTAGCCATAGGCCGAGCCAGCCTGGATGTTGGTCGCGAAGTTACCGGGGTCGACGTAGGCGATGCTGGCGACGAAGGCGGGACCGAGGAAGGGCAGGATGCGCCCCAGGCCCTTGGCACCGCCCCCTTCGAGGATGGCCCGGGCCCTGTCCACCCGAGCGGCCCCTTCGAGAGCGAGGGCGGCGCCTTCGTCAGCGAGGGCGGCCCCTTCGTCAGCGAGGGCGGCGCCTTCGTCCAGCGCCGTGACCGCTTCTTCGGGACCTTTTTCCATCTGCTTCCCTACCCTGCCGCGCCGAAGTCGTAACGCGCCAGAAGTGCCTCGACCGTCCGGATGGCCTCGGTGTTCTTCGTCGAGAGCGCGTCGATGGCGACTGCCGCGTCGGAGATCTCTCCCATCTCGCGCGAGATGCCATCGATGGCCTGCTTGAGGCCGAGGGTCGTATCCTGGAGTTCCCCCATCTCGGTGCCGATCGCACGGGAACCCTCGGTGAGCTCATGCGAACCCGACAGCACGCGCGCGGAACCCGACTTGATCCCTTCGAGCGACGACAGGATGCGGCCTGAGCCGCCACGCTGCTCGTCGAGCGCCGCGTTGATCTCCCGCTCAAGTTCGCCCAACCTGTGGATGAGGTCCTGGACCTGGTTGAAGGAGGCCCGGGCCACCTCTGCGCCGGCGACCGCTTCTTCGATGGAATCGCGGATGCCCTTGATGTCCGAGTTGATTTCCTTGGACTGGGCTGCAGAGCTCTCCGCGAGGTTGCGGATCTCGTCGGCGACGACCGCGAAGCCCTTGCCCAGATCGCCGGCGTGTGCAGCCTCGATGGCGGCGTTCATCGCCAGGAGATTGGTCCGCGAAGCGATGTTCGCAACTGTAAGGTTTGCCTCACCGAGTTTTTCCGACTGCAGGGCGATGCCGCCGACGATGCCGGTGACATTCTCGAGCTTCGAGCGCCCATCGTCCGCCGCCGCAAGGAGCTCCTTGAAGCTGGAGCCCAGGCGTCCGATGGCCGAGCCGACCTCGTCGATGTTCGCGACCAGGCTGCCCACGTACTCGGTGGAACCGGTGACGGCGGAAGCCTGCGCGTCAATCTCTCCCTCGAGGCCCCGGATCGTCTTCGCCATTTCCCGCACCGTTGCAGCGGTCTCCTCGACGCCTGCGCTCTGCTCTTCGGTCTCGCTTCGCACACGGTCGATGTCCGCACCGATCCTGCCCACCGATTCGCGCATGCGGAGCAGGCTCACGGAAAGGTTTTCGCCTGCTGACTGGAGGGAGGTCACGGAGCCGCCGATCGTCCTGAAGCCCTCGCGGAGGTCGCCCGACATCGCGCCGAGGGCGCGTACGAGGTCGCCCACCTCGTCACCCCTGTTGCGGTCGCGGACAGAGACCTCGACGACAAGCTTGCCCGAGGCGATGTTCGTCGCCGCCCTGGCGGCGGAAAGCACGGGCCGCAGGATCTGGGTGGACACGAAGAGGCCCAATCCGATGGAAGCGAGAAAGCCGAGGACGACAAAGGCGATGAGTTGGAGTGAGGCAGCCCTGGCAAGTTCCCCGCTCTTCGCTTCCATCCTCGTAGCCTGGGCCATGAAGGCATCGACGACCATCCCCATGACGTCGCGGGAACCCTGGCCAGGACCGGCCATGAGCATGTACATGAAGGAGGCGCTCGCCTTGCCCTTGCCCGCGCGGGCATCGGCGTAGAGGATGGGAAGGTTACCCTTGAAATCCCCCCAGACAACGGGGAAGGTCCTGAGGGCCAGCTTGATGTTGTTGTCGGTGGCGACATCGAAGAGGGCTTTGGCCTCGGTCTCGATGAACTTTCCGCGCTCATCGATGAAGGTGATCGTGGCTTCGAGCTCCTCTCCATCCTTCAACAGGAGGTCCCGGGCCGAGATCTGGACTTCAAGGAGGGCAGCATAGAGTCCGAAAACTCGTTTCAAGGGGGCTGTGGTTTCCTCGATGACGCGGCTGGTCTGCCTCGAGATTGAATTCATGGCCAGCACACCCAGCAGGCCGACTCCGGCCCCTATCATTGCGATGACCAGAAAACCGGCCAGAAGCCGCATGCGCGTGAGTATTCGTAGCTTCACTTGGAACCCCGGTGCTACTGGAAGTCGAACCATCCCCGTGGCGGGGAGAATATCATCGTAGCAGCTGCATCCTCAAGGGTCAATCTCGCCGCGTGTCGCGGAGGCTCGCGATGCGCTCCGAGACAGGCTACACTCAGGGCATGCGCGATTCGGCCCCTGGGCAGCACGCTTCGGCGGCGAGGAGTTCGTCATACTCATGCCTCATTGCGGCCTGGACAACGCGGCCGGTCGCGCCGACCAGATCCGGCTGGCCTTCGAAGCGCTGAAGCCCGCAGACCTTCTGGTGACCATGAGCATCGGCGTGACCACCTGCAAGGAGGGCTGGGACTTCGAATGCCTCTTCCGTGCCGCCGACGAGGCCGTCTACCGGGCCAAGGCCAATGGCCGGAACCGTGTCGAACGTGGCGAGGACCTGGAGGGGGAGTTGCCCGACCAGGCCCACCTATGAAAAAAGGGCGCCCCATGGCGCCCCCTCTTTCCGACCGGACTCTCAATGCTTGCCACCCCCGGCAGCGGCGGGACGCCCCTGGCTTCCCCCGCCCATCTGCGGAGCGCTTGGGCGCTTTCCGGATTGCGTGGCGACCGTAGTCCCCGCCGGAACACTGTCGCAGGCGGCGGAGGTCGAAGCCGTATCGAGGCTTTCCTCGGGACGGGGGCCACGCTGGCCCTTTCCCGCGCCCTCGGGCTTGCCCGGCAGGGTCACGGTGACGCCCAGGCTGCTGCCTGCGCTGATCCAGCTGGCGGGATCGCCGGCCTTGCCGAGGGCAATGACCTCGGTGAGGGCCATGCCGGACTGCGTGGCGATGGACAGGGCCATGTCGATGTCGCCGAGGCGATAGCCCAGGTCGAGATATGCCTGGATATCGGTGGTGGCAAGTCCGTATTCGGTCGCCAGGGACTGGAGACGCTCTGCTTCGCCGAGGCGGGAGCCCTGGCCCCAGGGACCCTGGGAAAAAGAGACGCTCGATGTCGTCGTAGTTGCATCTGTCGCCCCGGTCACGTCCTGCCCGAAAGCCAGGGTCCCCATTGCCATCAGTACCGCGAGGGTCGCAATGCCCTTCTTCATGTTCTTCATCATCTGCTCCTTCCTCAAACCTGCGCATCCGGCCGGACGTCCGCTTCGACTGGGCTGCTGTCTGCGCCTGTCGATAGGGATACGCCTGCCAGATGGATCCGGTTGCGGGAAAAAGGAAAATGCGTTCACATAGCAGATCAGACTGCGCGGCCCTCAGGGAATCCTGGCGATGAATTCCTTGAGGTAGGGCTTCCTCTCAAGGTCACGTGCCAGCCCCTCCGCCCGCGCCTTGTTGCAGTAGTCGCGGGACTGGAAACTGTAGGTGTAGTTGGTATGGACGTCATAGCTCCCGTCCATGAGGGCGAAGGCATCCTCGGTCATCACGAGTTCCTCGTCCGTGGGTATCACGAAGATCTTTACCTTGGAACGCACGGAGGTGATGTCGAGCTCGGCGTTCCGGCACTTGGCCAGCTCGTTCTTCATGTGGTCGATCTCGATGCCGAATTCCTGGAGGTCGGAGGTCGCAAGGCGGCGGATCATCGGGCCCATCTCGCCGACGCCGGCGGTGAAGATGATCGCGTCGAGCCTGCCTAAGGCCGCCATGTAGGAGCCGATGTATTTCTTGATGCGGTAGCCCTCGATCTCCTGGCAGAGCTTGGCGTTCTCGTCGCCCTTCTCGGCGGCCATCTCGATGTCGCGGCGGTCGGCCCAGCGGCCGGTGATGCCCAGGACGCCGGAAGCCTTGTTCAGCTGCTTCTCGACCTCGGAGGCCTTCATGCCGCAGCTCCGCATCAGGTGGAAGACGATGCCCGGGTCGATGTCGCCCGAGCGCGTGCCCATCACGAGGCCCTCGAGGGGGGTAAGGCCCATCGAGGTATCGAAGGAGACGCCGTTCTTTACGGCATTCACCGAGGCCCCGTTGCCGATGTGGCAGATGATGAGGTTCGTGTCCTTGGGTTCCTTCCCCAGGAGGACGGAGGCGCGCTTGGTGTTGTAGAGGAAGCTCGTGCCGTGGAAGCCGTAGCGGCGCACGAGGTACTTCTCGGTCCACTCCTTGGGCACCGCGTAGGTGTAGGCCTTCTGGGGCATGGTCTGGTGCCAGGCAGTGTCCATGACGGCGCACATGGGCACGCTCGGAAGGACGGCCCTGGCTGCGTCCATGCCCATGAGGTTGGCGGGGTTGTGGAGGGGGGCGAGGTCGCTGATCTCCTTGAGGGAAGCGGTCACCTCGTCGTCGATGAGGACAGAGGTCCCGTATTTCGGCCCGCCATGGACGACACGGTGGCCGACAGCCTTGATGGTGCTCATGTCGTCCACGACGCCGTACTCGGGGTGGGTGATCGTGTTGAGGATGAGTTCGATCGCGTTGGTATGCGTCGGACACTCGTGGGAGGCCGCGTATTCCTCCATGGGGAAATCGGGCATCTTGCCCCCGGCGGCGAGGTTGGCGTGGACGCGGGGCTTATGGCTGATCGAGGAATTGCCGAGGGTCACACGCTCGACGAGGCCGGTTGCAAGGATGTTCTTGGTATCCCAGTCGTAGACCTGGTATTTGACCGAGGAAGAACCGCAATTGAGGGTGAGGATGACCATGATGACTCCTTGGGTCGGCAGCGGCAGCAGCGGAATTCCGCGACAAGCCGTGAGATAAGATTAGCATCGAGGGGCTGCGACCTTCAATAGAGCAAAGGGGAGCGAATGCTTCGAGGGCCTGGCAGTCTCCTGGGGAATTAAAGAAACTTTACTTAATCCCGGTTGACAGCTCGGCAATCCCATCCCATAATTACTAAACTTAGTTAAGTAATGGTCGAATGGGGGGGTGCGGTGGGCGCCTATGTCGCATCGGACTTAAAAGAAATGAACCGCGCCGCTGTCTATGAGCTCCTCAAGGCCAAGGGCGAAATCAGCAAGGCCGAGGTCGGCCGGCTGAGCGGCATCAGCGCCCCCACGGTCATCAAGATCGTCGATTACTTCCGCGAAATAGGCATAGCCAGCGAAGCAGGGGCCCTCCCGAGCGCCCTTGGAAGAAAACCGGTGCGGATCCGCTTCGAACCCGAGTCATCGCTGTCCATCGGCGCACAATACGATGGAGTCCACCTGACCGTCGGCCTGGTGGATCTCGGGGGACGGATCCACGCACTGCGCCGGACCGAAGCCTCTTCCAACCTCCGCGAAACGGTCGAAGGCAGGCTTCCCCGCGAGATAAAGGCTCTTTTTACGGAATCATCCGTGCCCTGGACCAGGGTCCACGGGATTGGCATCGGCGTGCCCGCCGTCATCGACCGAGGAAAGGAACTCATCCGATTTGCGCCCCTCGCGGGCCTCCGGGAGTCCTTCAACTATCGTCCCATCCTCGACAGCCTGGGAAAGGAACTCGGATTTCCGGTCTTCATCGAAAACGATGCCAATGCCGCAGCCCTCGGGGAAGCAGCCGCGCGGGGGCCTGGCGAGGGCTGCGATCTGGTCTTCATCGAAATGGGGAGGGGCCTTGGCGCAGGACTCATCCTCGATGGCCGGCTCAGGAGGGGTTCGCGGCATTCCGCAGGGGAAATCGGCTATCTTGCCCTGGAAGGCGACCGGGAAGCCTCGCTCGACGAACCTGGCTGGCTCGAGTCCCGCATGGATCTCGATTCCTTCTGGAACGAGGTATCACGCTGGGGGAGTCCCTCCGAGGCTTCGCTGACCCGCGTCGTCGACCTCCTGGCCCTCGCCCTCTCCAACATCTGCGTTTCACTCGACATCGGCAGGGTTGTCGTGGGACAGGCGGGACAGGAACCCTTCGGCCCCCTCCTCCTCGAGCGACTTGCGAAGGCCCTGTCAAAACTCTGTGTGCTCGAAGTCGTCTGCGATGCGCCGCGTGCACCCGAACCGGGGGTCACCGGAGCTGCGGGTGTCGCGACCGAAGCCTGGATGGCAAAGGCCTTCGCAGGATAGGGAATACTCTCGATGCTTCAAGCGGAACCCGGCCAGTCCAGGCAACCGCTCGATATAGCGAAAGAACAGGAGGCATGGAATGGATCGGATCCGTCGTATCGCGTTTGCGCTCGTCGCGTTCGCCCTCGTCGCGGGTGGACTGGCGTCCGCCGAGACTGTCAAGATCACCTACTGGCAGTACTTCTACCAGACCAAGGTCGATCTCATGGACAGCCTCATCGCAC
This sequence comes from Rectinemataceae bacterium, assembly GCA_049317365.1. GTDB lineage: Bacteria > Spirochaetota > Spirochaetia > Treponematales > Rectinemataceae > CAIJMU01. The sequence goes on from JBMOIK010000002.1 coordinate 31,097, forward strand.
AGTTCCAGGAGAAAAACCCCGACATCGAAGTAGAGCAGGTCACCTTCCCCTACGAGAGCTACAACCAGAAGGTCGCGGCCTCGATCCCCGCCGGAGAAGGCCCGGATGTCATCAACCTCTTCGGAGGCTGGCTGCCCATGTACGTCAAGGCCAGCTACCTCCAGGAGCTGCCCAAGGCCTCCTTCCCGGCCAGCTACTTTAAAAGCACCTATTACCCCTTTGTCGCCGACGCCGTCCAGTTCGGGGGCAAGTACTACTCTGCACCGACAGCAGTGCGCACCCTGGCCCTCATCTGGAACAAGAAGCTCTTCGCGGAGGCTGGCCTCGACCCGAACAAACCTCCCAAGACCCTTGAAGAACTCGCGAGCTTCGCCAAGAAGCTCTCGAAGTACGATGCCCAGGGCAACCTCGTCCAGGCGGGACTGGCGATGCAGCCCAACGGCCAGGGCCATAGCTATATCCGTGAAGTGCTCTTCCGCCAGTTCGGCACCGCGCCCTACGATGCCACAGGCCGCAAGGTCACCTACAACAACGCAGCCGGTGTCGCCGCCCTCCAGTGGTACATGGACCGCATCCAGAAAGACAAGGTCGGCTATCCCAACTTCACCACCGACGACGTAACTGCATTCAAGGGACAGAAGGCCGCGATGAACATCGACGGCTCCTTCCGCATCGCCACCCTCAACGGGGTCAAGGACCTCGAGTGGGGCGCCGCCGAACTGCCCAGCTACAAGGGAATCAAGTCCAACTTCGCCTCCTTCTGGACCCACGGCATCGTAGCCGGCGTGAGCGGCAAGAAGCTCGAAGCCTCGGTGAAGTTCCTCCAGTTCATCACCTCCCCCGATGCCATGGAGCAGATGCTCGCGAAGGTCGGGGAGCTCCCCGCCAACCCGAAGATCGGTGAAGTGCACAAGGACGATCCCTATGTGAGCGTATTCCTCAAGGGTCTGCCCTACGCCCACGCCACTGCCTACGTCGACGAGGCCGGACAGCGGACCTTCTTCGTGGACATGATCGACGAGATCAATTTGAAGGGCGCCAAGCCCGCCGATGTCCTGAAGGCGACAGCAGCCAAGGAGCAGACGCTCATCGACGATTTCTGGAAGTGACCAGGGCCTGACCAAGGTTTGATCCTGGGGCGGTCGGGAAAGGGGCAAGCCCTCCCGACCGTCATACTTAATGCTTTCAGGGCTTAATGCTTTCAGGGCTTAATGCTTTCAGGGCTTAATGCTTTCAGGGAAAGAAGCGAAGGAGGCGGACAGATGACTCTCGCGAAAAAGCGCGCGATGACAGCCTATGCGTTCCTGCTCATTCCGCTGGTGTTCTTCATCGCGGTGCGCTTCGGGCCCATGCTCTACATGATGGGCCGGAGCCTGACGGACTGGAGCCTCCTCAGGAAGACCAACATCTTCCTGGGCTTCGCCAACTTCTCCGCCGTCCTGTCCGATCCCGCCTTCACGGCCGCGATGGCCAACACCCTGCGCTACGCCCTGGTCGGCGCTCCGGTCGTCATCGCGCTCAGCCTCGGCATCGCCCTCCTCCTCAACGGAATCACCCGGGGCAAGGGCCTGTACCGTCTCATCTATGTCCTTCCCTACATCACCCCCATCGTGGCGGTGAGCTGGGTCTGGCGCTGGATCTTCCAGACCCCGCCCCTGGGCCTGGCCAACGGCTTCCTGGGCGCACTCGGGCTCCCGGCCCAGGAGTTCCTGAACAGCCCGAATTCGGCGCTCTATTCCATCCTCGGCGTCAACATCTGGGTGGAGCTCGGCTACTGCGTGACGATATTCCTGGCAGGCATCCAGACGGTTCCGACCGATTGCCTCGAGGCGGCGCGCATCGACGGCGCCTCCGAGCGCAAGGTCCTCTCGAGGATCATCCTGCCCCTCCTGGTGCCCATCACCTTTTTCCTGGCCATCATGCAAGGCATCCAGTTCCTCCGCATCTTCACACCCGTGTACAACATGTCGACCCAGGCCATGGGTGGCCCCCTCAACTCGACGAAATCGGCGGCCCTCTACATCTACCAGACCGCCTTCACCAAATTCGAGATGGGCAAGGCCGCGGCAGCCAGCATCATCCTCTTCGCCCTCATCATGGCCGTGACCCTGATCCAGGTCAGGTTCTTCGACAAAAAGACCAATTACTAGGAGTCGGGAATGACGAGAGACAGGACACTCGCCCGGACGGGCTCCTACGTGGTGCTGACCATTCTTGCGGTCGCCATGGTCTTCCCCTTTTTCTGGATGGTCCTGACCTCGCTCAAGGACGCCACCCAGATCTTCCAGCTCAGGCTCTTCCCGACCGAACCGAGCCTTGACAACTATGCGCACATCCTCCTTGCGAAGGGGGCGCGCTTCCCCACCTGGTTCGTCAACAGCGTGATCGTCGCGATAGCCACGACAGCTTCGGTCCTCTTCTTCGACTCCCTGATCGGCTACACCCTGGCGAAGTTCACCTTTCCCGGGAAAAAGCTCATCTTCCTTTTGATAATCAGCACCCTGATGATTCCCACCGAGATGCTCGTAATACCCTGGTACGCCCTTTCGCGGGCCATGAAGTGGGGCAATACCTACTGGGGCATCATGTTCCCCGGCATGATCAGCGCCTTCGGAGTCTTCCTGATGCGGCAGTTCATGTCGACCCTGCCCGACGACCTCATCGACGCCGCCCGCATCGACGGCCGGAGCGAGTTCTCGATTTTCCTCTTCGTCGCCCTGCCCCTGGTCACGCCGGCCCTCGCGACCCTCGCCATCTTCAACTTCGTCGGCAACTGGAACGCCTTCCTCTGGCCCCTCATCGTTGCCTCGAAGCCGAAGATGTTCACCATTCCCGTGGGACTGGCCAACTTCTCCGGAGAGGCGGGCAGCGACTGGCACCTCATCATGACAGGCGCCACTGTCGCGATGGTGCCGCTGGTCATCGTGTTCCTCCTCTTCCAGAAGCAGATAATCCGTGGCATCGCGATGACAGGCCTGAAAGGATGAAACCAATGCGTGTGATCGATTCCCATGTCCACTTCCCCGAGGACCACCTGATCGACGACGGCAGGCCGTCCAGGGCCAGCGCCACCGATGGTTCCGCCTCCGGAACCGGCTACAGCAGCGGCCCCTCGGTGGACAGGAAGGCCCACCCCTGGATAGAGGCTGAAAAGGTCCGCTGGGCGGCCGCCTGGCGCAATCCTGCGCCACGGAAGGTCTCCTGGCCCGAGGGGGAACGCCTGTGGCGGGCAGAGGTCGAGGCACGGGAATACCTGAAATCCGTGGTCTTTGTCACAACTGGTTCAAACGATGACGCCTCTGGCCTCATCGCCCGCAACCCCGGCATCTTCCTGGGCTACGCCCACCACGATCCGCTGTTGCCGGACGCCGCCGAGAGGCTCGAGCGCGCCCTCGGCCCGCAGGCCCAAGGCCCGCAGGTCCTGGGCGGACTCTGCGGCTACAAGATCCTCGGACCCGCGATAGACCGGAGGCTCGACGATCCCTCTTTCTATCCGCTCTGGGAGATAGCCCAGGCCCACGAAGTCCCGGTACTCATCCACTTCGGCATCATGGGGGGGGCAGGCGGCATTGCCAACCACGTGAACATCAACCCGATCATCATCCACGATGTCGCCAAGCGCTTCCCGCACCTGCCCATCATCATCCCGCACTTCGGCTGTGGCTACGTCTTCGAGACGCTCAACCTCTGCTGGGCCTGCCCCAACGTCTTCGTGGACACCTCGGGCTCCAACCAGTGGATGCGCTGGATGCCCTACCCCATCGACCTGGCCTCGCTTTTCAGGAAGTACCGGGAGACGGTCGGCCCTTCACGCATCATCTTCGGCACCGACTCGAGCTGGTTCCCCAGGGGCTTCGCCGAAGCCTACCTCGATGACCAGGTGCGGGAGATGTACGACAACGGCTACTCGGCCGACGAGGTCGACGCCGTGCTGTACCGGAACATCGCCGCCCTCCTCAAGGTCAAATAAGGTCATAATTGCTACATTCCCAGGAGGGATGCATGTTCTCGCCCGTCTACGTCAAGCGTGTCCTCGGGCCCTGCTACGACAACTGGAAGCGGCTCTACGCGGTCGATGCCCTGGCCGTCCACCAGGCCCACCTTGCCTGCCTCGTTGAAAGGGGCATCGTCGACCGCAGCACCGGGGCCTCGATCGCCCGCGCCATGGAGGAGATGGAGGCCGGCTTCATCTGGCCCGCGAGCATCCCTGCCGGAGTCGAGGACCTCTATTTCGTCTTCGAGAGGGAGCTCGGGAACCGGATCGGAGAGGAATCCGCTGCCTACCTCCACACCGCGCGGAGCCGGAACGACATGGACACGACCGTGTTCCGCCTCGCCCTGAAGCGCTCCCTCCAGACCCTGGCGCGGGAAGCCCTCGGGGCGATACGGACTGCCCAGCGGCGCGCGGCGGGCCCCGGCTCCGAAAAGCTCATGGTGCTGTATACCCACGGGCAGCCGGCCAACGTCTCGACCCTCGGCCACTACCTGGCCGCGGTGGCCGCGGACCTCGCCGAGGGCCTCGAGGAGCTCGTCGCTTCGATAGGCGCCGTCGACCGTTCGACGATGGGAGCCTGCGCCATCACCGGCACCGGCTTCGACCTCGACCGCGTGCGGGTGGGCTCGCTTCTCGGCTTAGACAGCATTGTGACGAACACCTACCAGGCGATCTCCACCTCCCACTGGCTCACCCGGCCGGCCTGTGCCCTCGAAGCCCTCCTTTGCGACCTCGTGCGCGTGTCCGCCGACCTCTTCCACAAGTCGAGCTGCGAGGTCGGGCTCCTCGATTTCCCCGACGCCCTCGTGCAGTCGAGCAGCATCATGCCGCAGAAGCGCAACCCCGTGATCATCGAGCACCTCCGGATCCAGGCCGGCATGGCCATGGGCAGCTGTGCCACGATCCGGGAGCTCTTCCGGGCTGCGCCTTACCAGGATGTCAACGAGGTCGCCGACGCCCCCGTGAGCGCCTTCATCGATTCACTCGGGACTGCCGCCTCGGCCTTCGCCCTCTTCGCGGAAACGGTGGCGGGCATGGAGCCCAACGAGGTCCGTGCCAGGGAGATAGCCCTGCGATTCGGTGTAACTACGACGGAGCTCGCGGACGAGATGGTGCGCCGCGCCGGGGTGGGCTTCCGCACGGCGCACAGGGCCTGCGCGGCCTACGCCCGTTCGGGAGGGAGCCTGGCCGAGCTCCGCGCATCCTTCCAGTCCATCGCGGGCAGGGAGCTTCCTTTTCGGATGCCCAGATCGTCGCCATCCTCGACCCTGCCCATTTCGTCGAGGTTCGCCGCCTGGCAGGTGGTCCAGCTCCCGAAGGCATGGCCCCGGTCCTCGCCGGACTCGCTGCCAGCCTTGACCGCTCGCAAGCGGCCCTGGAGGCCATGGATGAGGCGGGGCTGCGCGCCAAAGCAGAGTTGTCGGCGGCCTGGAAGGCGCTGCTGGACGCAGGCAGGGATGACTAGGATGAGGATGTCCTGTCATGGCTGAGTTCATCGGCATAGACCTCGGAGGCACCAAGATCAGGGGGGTGCTCACCGACCATTCAGGCAGGGTGATCCTCGCACGGGAAGTCCTTACCCTCGCCTCGGAGGGGGAGGAAGCCATCTTCTCGCGGATAGCCTCGATTACCCGCGATCTCGCCCATGGCGCTCCCGGCGACGGAATGCGACCCGATGTCCAGGCCATAGGCATCTGTGCTCCCGGCCCCCTGGACAGCGCAAAGGGCAGGATCCTCGTCACCGAGAACCTCCCCTTCATCGACTTCCCCCTCGGACCGCGACTCAAGGAGCTCCTTGGCTTGCCCGTCTTCCTGGACAACGACGGCGCCGCTGCAGCCATGGGAGAATACCTTCATGGAGCCGGAAGGAGCTCCGTCGTTGGGGGAAGGCCGGCTGATCCCCTCCTGTATCTGACAATCAGTACGGGGATCGGTGCCGGAGCCATCCTCGGGGGCAGGCTTTTCCGCGGCCACAGCTCCAATGCCCTGGAGGCGGGGCACATGACCCTGGAGCCCGGGGGGCCGACCTGCGCCTGCGGGAACCAGGGCTGCGCCGAGGTCCTGGCCTCGGGCACGGCCATATCGATCGCAGCCACCGCGGCAGCAGAGGCAGCCCGGGAAGGTTCGGGGCCACAGACGGCCCTCTCCGCCTGGACTCAGCCCGGGAGCCGGGAAGCCTTCCTCGCCGCTGCAGGGGGAGACAGGGTCGCGGAAGCCATTGTTTCGGAGGCCCTGGGCTACCTCGGCATCTGTGCTGCCAACCTGGCTACCCTCTTCGATCCTGAGGTCCTCATAGTCGGTGGTGGTGTGACCAGGGCCGGACCCCGCGTCATAGAGGCCATCCGTGCGGGAGTCCGGGAGCGCTGCCCGAGGGTTGTCGCCGAGGGGCTCCGGATCCTTCCTGCGAGCCTCGGCGACGATTCCGGCGCCCTCGGAGCCGCTGCCCTGGCCGCCTTGTCCCTCGAAGGCAGCAGCCGCGAGGCGCATTCCGCCTCAAGAAATGCAGGCTGAAATGGATGCGGCCGCGATCCTGGCCCTCCTCGAAAGGGAGATGGTTGTCGCCCTGGGCTGCACCGATGTCGCGGCCATCGCCTATGCCGCTGCCCTCGCACGCGATGCCGCAGCTGGGGCATCCGAAGCGAAACCGGCCTCCTCTGCCACAGGGGAGATCCTGGGAATCCGGCTACGCGCGAGCCCCAACATCATCAAGAACGCGATGGGAGTCGGCATTCCCGGAACCAGCTTTCGGGGCATGGCCCAGGCGGCGGCCCTTGGCGCAGTTGCAGGGAAAGCTGATCGCGGCCTGACAGCCCTTGAGGGACTGCGGCAGGATGAGGGGGACATGGCGGCTTCCCTCGTCGCCAGGGGCCTGGTCCATATCGAGACCTTCCTGGGCAGCGCGAAGCTCCACATCGAGGTCGAGGTCGAACTCAGATCCGGCCTGGGGCGGGCGGTCATCGAGGAGGAGTACGACCGCGTCGTGCTCGTGGAGGCCGAGGGAAAGCCGCTCTCGCGCCTGGGTGGAGGAGACAGGGGGGTTGCGAGGGCCCCTGCCCCGACCCTCCCCTCCCTCGCAGGGCTCGTCGATTTCGTGGAGTCCGTGGATTCGAAGCAATTAGGCATTGTCAGGAAGGCCATCGAACTCAACTCGGCGATCGCGGAGGAGGGGCTGTCGGGCGACTACGGCCTTGGCGCGGGAAAAAGCCTCAGGGACAACATTGCCCGGGGACTCCTTGCGGACGACCTCCTTGGGCAGGCGATGGCCGCGACCGCCGCAGGCGTGGACGCCAGGATGGCGGGCTCGAAGCTCCCCGTCGTGGCGACCACGGGCTCGGGCAACCAGGGAATAACGGCAACGCTGCCAGTCCTCGTTGCAGGCAGGCGGTCCGGGGCCGACCCGGAACGGATCCTCCGCGCCGTCGCCCTCTCCCATCTCGTGACAATTAGTATCAAGGCGAGGTTCGGGCAGCTTTCGGGACTCTGCGGGGCAGCCGTGGCAGGCACCGGCGCGGCCTGTGGCATCGCCTGGCTCCTGGGCGGTACGGCCCCGGCGGTGGGGCGGGCGGTCCAGAACATGGTCGGAAACATCTCGGGCATGGTCTGCGACGGAGCCAAGGGTTCCTGCGCGCTCAAGGCCTCCACGAGCGCCGCGGCGGCCGTCCTGGCCGCCCTCCTGGCCCTCGACGGAAAAACCGTCTCGGGCCTCGAGGGCATCGTCGATGCCGACCCCGAGCGCTCCATCGACAACCTCGCCCGCCTGGCCAACGAGGGTTCGCCCCCCATGGACGCCCTGATCCTGGCGATCATGGTAGGGAAGGACGGAAGGCAGGGTTCCGCCCCGGAGGCCCAGGGGGCGCACCCCGCATGAAGGGGACCGGGCCCCCCGCTTCGACGGAAGCACCACTGCTCAAGGCTTTTTCGCTGGGCCTGCTCTCCTCGCTCTTCTTCGCCTTCACCTTCGTGCTGAACAGAGAGATGGAAACGCAGGGCGGGCACTGGATCTGGAGCTCCAGTCTCCGCTTCTTCTTCATGCTGCCCATCCTCTGGCTCATCCTCCTGCCGGGAAGGAAATACCGGGAAGTCTTCGCATCGATACGGGAGAATCCCCGGCCCTGGCTTCTGTGGAGCACGGTGGGTTTCGGCATCTTCTATTCATTCATCTGCATCGCCGCCTCCGGGGGTCCCTCCTGGCTCACCGCCTCGGCCTGGCAGCTCACGATCGTGGCAGGGGTCCTCCTGTCGCCCCTCTTCTACGCGGACAGGGAGCTTGGCATCAGGCATGGCATCCCCCTCGGGCAGCTCCTCGTCTCCGCCCTGGTGCTGGCCGGGGTCTTCACGGTCCAGGCGGGCATGGGCTACGGGACTTCGGTGCCCGGCGGGACTGCCGGGACCGCAGCCCCCGAGGCATACCTGGGGCTCGTCTTCGTGGTGGTAGCCGCCTTCGCCTATCCGCTGGGAAACAGGAAAATGATGGAATTGGTTGGAAAGAGCCTCGGGACCGCACAGCGGGTCTTCGGGATGACCCTCTGCAGCATGCCCTTCTGGGCACTCCTGTCACTCTCGGGGATGGCCCTGGGCATCGTGCCGGGCAGGACCCAGGTCCTCCAGACCCTCGTCGTCGCCCTGAGCTCTGGCGTCGTGGCGACCCTCCTCTTCTTCAAGGCCACCACCCTGGTCACGTCGGATGTCCGGAAGCTCGCCGTCGTGGAATCCACGCAGGCGGGAGAGGTGGTCTTCAGCCTCCTGGGCGGAGTCCTGGTCTTCGGCGACCGGAGCCCCTCGGCCCTGGCGATGGCGGGCCTGGCGATTGTCATAGTCGGTATAATCTCGAACGCGGCCGTCGCCGCCTCGGCCGCGGGGAAGCCGGCCCAAAGCGGCTAGAGCAGGGACACCGGGTCCACGTCGACCTCGAGGCGGACCCCCGCCGGCGCCTTGTATCCAGCCAGGAGCCGCCCGATTTCGCCGTGGATGCCACCCAGGGTGGGTGCCCGGACGATGAGCTGCCAGCGCGCGGTGCCGGCCACCAGGGCCAGGGGGCACTCGGCCGGGCCGAGGATCTCGGCGTCGACTGGGAGGGAGGGCTGCAGTGCGGCCGCGAAGGCTGCCGCCGCCTCGGGGGCGCGCTCGCGCTCCCTGGCGCGGAAGACGATCCGTATCAGGCGCGTATAGGGCGGGAATCCGAGCATCCGCCTGGTGGCCAGTTCCTCGGTCTGGAAGCCCTCGACGTCGAGGGCCTTTCCCCGCGCGATCACCGGGCTGTCGGGACGGAGGGTCTGCAAGATGACGCGGCCATCCGGGGAAAACCTCCCCGCCCTCCCGGCCACCTGCACGATGAGACTGAAGGTGCGCTCAGCCGCGCGGAAATCTGGCAGGCTCAGGGAGGAGTCGGCCATCACAATACCGACAGTCTTCACGCGCGGAAAATTGAGGCCCTTGGCCACGATCTGCGTGCCCAAAAGCACATCGAGACGTCCCTCGCGGAAGTCGTCGAGGGTCTTTTCGAGCTCGCCCTTCTTCGCGGTGGAGTCGGCATCGAGGCGGCCGATGCGGAGTTCGGGGAAGAGCCGCGCGGCCTCCTCCTCCACCTGCTCGGTACCGAAGCCCGACCAGCCGACATCGAGGGATCCGCACTCGGGGCAGGAGCGGGGCGGCGGGATCCGATAGCCACAATAGTGACAGATGAGGGCGCCGCGGTCCTTGTGCCAGGTGAGCGACACCGAACAATGCCTGCAATTGATGCCAGCGCCGCAGGTCCTGCAGCGGAAGAAATGGGCGAAGCCGCGCCGGTTGAGGAAGAGGATCGACTGCCCGCCCTTCGCGTGGGTCTCGCGCACGGCCTGGGCCAGGCGCGAGGAGATCGGGCTGCCCTCGTCGCGCATGTCGACCACCTCGATGGCAGGCACCGCGCCTCCGGCGAGCATCTTCGTAAGTCCAAGCTTCTCGATGGAGAGCGTCGACATGAGGCTCCAGGCTTCGGTGGAGGGGGTGGCAGAGCCCATCACGAGGCGGGCGCCCGAGAGTGCAGCGCGCTTCATGGCGACCTGGCGGGCATGGTAGCGCGGCGCGTTCGAGGCCTTGTAGGAACCCTCGTGCTCCTCGTCGATGACGATCAGGCCCAGGTCGGGCAGGGGCGCGAAGACGGCACTCCTCGCACCGATGACGATGGTCGCCTCGCCCCGGAGGATGCGCCGCCATTCGGAGAGCCTGTTCGAGGGGGTAAGCCGCGAGTGAAGGAGGGCGCAGCGCTCGCCGAAGCGGCTGCGTGCGGCCGCGACAACCTGCCCGGTGAGGGCGATCTCGGGCACCAGATAGATGACACCCCTCCCCGCGTCGAGGGTCCGCTCGGCGGCCTGGAGGAAGACCTCCGTCTTTCCGGAGCCGGTCAGGCCGTGGAGGTACCAGGTCCCGGCGGTCTTCGAGGTTATGCGATCCAGCGCCACTGCCTGCTCGTCGGAGAGCGTGAGCGCCGACTCCGTGATGCCGGGGTCGGCGGCGTCCCAGGCGGGACTCTCGATCTCGCGCCGCCCCGAGGGTATCATCGCAGCCAGGGCCTCCCCCACTCCGGCAAAGTACATGCCGGCCATCCAGCGCGCCAGGTCCACCTGGGCGGGTCCGAAGAGGGCCTCGGAGTCGATGCGCCGGGAAATGGACTTCATCTGCGATTGCGGAAGGTCACAACTATCATGTTCTCCGACGACGTAGCCGGAAAGCTCGCGCCGTCCGAAGGGCGCAGCGACGCGCAGGCCCAGGGCCGCGGCCTTGTCCCCGGCCAGGTTCCTGTAGGTGAAGGTCCCCGCCAGGGGAATGTCGAAGGCGACCTCGACGAAGGCTGCCATGCTCAGGATTCCATGCTCAGCCCGGAGGGAAGGCATCGTCGAGGCGGAACTTGAGGGCCTTGAGGTCCTCCCAGGCCGGTCTCTTCAGGGACTCGTCGTGGAGGAGGGCGCTCGGGTGATAGGTGGCCAGGAGGGGGATGCCCCTGCGCTCGAACCACTTGCCCCGGAGCCTGCCGATGCCCTCCTCGCTGCCCAGGAGGGTCCCCGCGGCAACCCTGCCCAGGGCCAGGATGAAGGCAGGCATCAGTACATCGATCTGCCGCTCGAGCCAGAGCAGGCAGGCCTCCTTCTCGTCCGTCGCCGGATCCCGGTTCCCCGGCGGCCTGCACTTCACGATGTTGGCAATGTAGCAATTGGTATCACGTGAGAGGCCGATGGAGGCGAGCATCCTGTCGAGGAGCTGGCCGGCGGGACCGACAAAGGGCCTGCCCAGCCTGTCTTCCTCGGACCCGGGTCCCTCGCCGACGATCAGTACAAGGGGCCGTGGAACGCCCTTGCCATAGGCGGCGTGGAGCCTGCCCGAGCCAAGCCTGCAGCGCGCGCAGGATGCGACCGCCAGGGCGTCGGAGAGGAGGTCTAGCTCGTGGCGCGGCTCCTGGAGCAGCTTGTCCTGCGTGCCTGCGCCGGCGGGAGCGACCCGGTCGGAAGAGCCGGAGGAAGAGCCGGAACCAGAATGGACGATCCGGGGACCACCCCAGCCGCTGTTCCCCTCTATGCCCGAAAGCCAACCCTCCACGAGGGCAAGGGCCTCCCCGCGCGAGGGAAGGTCAGCGCTTCCGCCACGATCCGGGGCCGTATGGCGCCCTTCCGCTCCGGCTTCTTCCTGCTCTTTCATCGAACCTGAGGATACACGGCACGGCCCCGGCCGGACAAGGGAAGGATGGACGAGCAGGCCCCGAGCCGCTATCATTGAATGCATGGACGTCCAGATACTGACGCTCTGCGATTTCGCCGAGGACTTCAACGGGAAGATGTGCATCACCGGCACCTTCGACACCCTCCGTGTCGCCGACTTCTCCCACAACATGAGCAGCTTTTCCATAGCCGCGCGGGTGGCCTTCGACCAGGGCGAGGCCGGAAAACAGGAATTCCGCTTCGGCATCCGCGATGAGGAGGGCAAGGACCTCGTGCCCGAGATGAAGGGCGCCTTCCAGATCGGCGAGCGCCACAGCTTCATGGGAGCCTCCAATATCGTGCTCACGCTGAACGGCGTCAGCTTCCATCGGCCTGGAATCTACTTCGTGTCCTTTTCCATCAACCAGAGCCACCTCAAGGCGATCGCCTTCTCGGTAGAAAAGGCGGGTTGAGGATCCTATTCCGAGCGGCATCCTTGCCGGACGCAGCCGCTTTTCGTACGTTTCACCAATGGACAGAGAACCAGCACTAATCCGGAAAAGCCAGCCCACCATGGAAGGCGCAGGCGTCAGGCTCAGGCGCGCCTTCGGACACGGGGACAGCG
>JBMOIK010000003.1:0-35998 GCA_049317365.1 Rectinemataceae bacterium
TACCTCTCTGGCGAGGGGCTCCTGTGGCGGGCGAGGGTCGGGCTGGCGGCGCCACCGGGGCTGGCGGCGCCACCGGGGCTGGCGGCGCCACCGGGGCTGGCGGCGCCACCTGGGGTAGTGGCGCCGCCGTGACGCTATGGGCCGACGCCGACAGCCTGCCGGTCGAGGTGCGGCGCGTGCTCGAGACCCGGGCGGCGCGCGAAGCCAGTCGGGCTGCGCGCGAAGCCAGTCGGACAGGTTGCCTGCGCCTCGTCTACGTCGGCGCCCGGGCCTTCAGGGTCTCCCCGCCGGCGGAGTTCATCCTGGTGGAGGCGGGAGCGGGGGCTGCCGACGACCGCATCGTGTCCGAGGCCCTGAGGGGGGACCTCGCGGTGACCCGCGACATCCCCCTGGCCGAGCGCCTCGCGGAGAAGGGCATACTTGTCCTGAACGACCGCGGCCAGGCCTTCACAGCCGATACTGCCCGCGAGCGCAGGTCACTCCGCGACCGCGCCCAGGAGCTCCGGGAGCTGGGACTCGCGCCTGAATCGTCGAGGGCACGGACGCGGGGACCGCGGGAACTGAAGGCCTTCGCTGACGCCTTTGACAGAGTGTTGACGCGGGCCCTCGCGGCGCAGTCGCCTTTGCTGCCGGCCGCCCTGCCTGCCGCCCTGCCTGCCGCCCTGGCTGCCGCTCAGCCTGCCGCCCTGCCGGCTGGGCGGCCAGGGCCGGTGCCCCCGGGGGCGGAGGGTCCGGATGCTGCGCCGGGTGCCTGAGGGCGCGGGCGCTTGAGACCGGAAGCGAGGCTTTCACGACTAGCCGTCCGACGAAACATCCAGGGCGCGAGAACACACTACCGGACATATGAACATATGAACATATGTTCATTTATTGGATATCGTCTTCTCGAGCGGGCTGATGTGGGGTCCAGGATGTCGGGGGCCAAGCTTGTCCCCGCATCGGGGTAGCTCGGCACCGATCACTCAAGCGTGGAAGCTTCCGGAGGCGGGCTTTCCATGGGGGCTTCAGACGGCGTCAGGGTAGAAGAGGCCTCCCTGGCGGCAGGCTCGGCTATGCCGGGTTGCATCGGGGAAGCTGCAGGCTCTGCGGCTGCCGTGCCCGCTGCGGCAGGCGCACCCGCTGCGGCAGTCATACCAGCTGCGGCAGGCGCACCCGCTGCTGCAGGCGCACCCGGCGCGGCAGTCATACCAGCTGCGGCAGGCGCACCCGCTGCGGCAGTCATACCAGCTGCGGCGGGCGCACCCGGCGCGGCGGCTCCGCCCCTGACGAAACGCCGGGACAGGAAGGCGTAGCGCTCCGCCAGTATCCTTGACTTTCCATACCAATTGGGTCTATATTTTATGGGCGATGACAGGATCGCCAGGAGCCTGGCGCCCTCGTCGCGCGTCAGGGAACCCATCCCCTTTCCGTACCAGTGCCGCGCGGCGGCCTCGATGCCGAAGATGCCCTTGCCCCACTCGGCGTAGCCGAAGTAGAGCTCGAGGATGCGGTCCTTCCCCAGGATGGCCTCGAGCTCGATCGTGACAATTGCCTCGAGATATTTCCGCAGGTAGCTCTTTTCCGGCACGAGGAAGAGGGTCCTGGCGGTCTGCATCGAAAGGGTGGATCCCCCGTAGAGGGGTTCCGACAGGCTCCTGTTGATCTCCATGGCACGCTTGATGGCTTCGAGGTCGAAGCCGTGGTGCTCGCGGAAACGGTGGTCCTCGACGGCGATCAGCATCGTCGTCAGCCAGGGAGGGATGGAGCGGAGCCGGAGGGGCTGCGGAGGCGCGAGCTTCCAGCCGTCTGTCCAGGCCCTGTAGGCCATCAGGACCGTGGCGGGGGGGTCGACCCTCGTGTAGGACAGGACCAGGAGGGTCGTGAAGGATATCCAGGCGAGATGGAATCCAAGGAATAGAGACAAGGCAGTGCGGAGGATGCGGAGGATGCGGAGAGGGAGCGGAGGGGCGCGTCGGGCGGAGGGAGCCGTGGATCCTGAGGCGGGGACGAGGGCTGCGGGCAGCTCCAGATGGGGAAGGCCTTCCGCCAGGCCCGACTCAAGCGCGCGACCGACCCTGGCAGAGTCAAAATCCCCAGGCCACCAGGGCCGCCTTCGCAGGATGTAGCGGGCAGGCCTCAAAACGGAGCGGATCATGCCTAGCGGATTTCGAGGTAGTAGCGCTCGATGTAGGCAGCACGGTCCTTGGCCTGCCTGTACCAGGTCGAGCGGGGCCAGAAGTCAAGGAGCTTCGAATAGGCGGCGAAGGCAGCCTTGACGTCACGCTTCGGTCCGTTGGTTTCCAGGGCCTGTCCCAGGAGCCAGTACAGCTCGTCACTGCCACCGGGAGCCAGGACGAGGAGGCGCTCGAGGGCGGCCAATGCGGTTTCGCCCTTGTTGGCGGCAAGCTCCGCGCGCGCGGTCGCAAGAAGGCCTTCGGGGCTGTCTGCCGCCACGGCCCTGGCAGCACCTGGCGCAGCGGCCATGTCATTCGATCCACCGGCGGCCTTGGCTGCAGAAGTACCAGTTGGGACCTTCACGGGGGCCGGGGCCAGGGCTCCGCTGCCCTTGGGAGCGACGCTGAGACGCACGATCTCGTCGCTCGAGGTGCCGCGCTCGAGGTCCTGCTTCATGAAACGGAGGTTGTAGTCTCCTGCCTTGAGGGCAGCGACGGCGAAAAGGGCACCGCTTCCCTCGAAGCGCCTCGACACATACTGGACGCCATCCTTGGCATCGCGCTCCCCGAGATAGACCCAGCCGGTCCCCACGAAGGGAACCTCGACCTGCTGTCCGACCTCGGCGGCGAGGCTTCGCGTCGGGGCGACCGGCTCGCTGGCCTTGACCAGCGGAGCCAGGGAGGCTGGACTGGCGGGCACGACCTCGACAAGGGCTGCTACCTCGGCCTTCTTCTGAGGGACAGCGAGGGAAGGCGGCGCGGCCGGAGCGACCTTGGTGGGCTTTTTAGCGGCTGCAGGAGGAGGAGAGGCAGCCGTGCCTGCTGCAGCGAGGGCTGCCGCTGCGGGAAGGGCGACCTTGGCTGCGGCTGAGGAGCCTGCGGCGGCCGTAGGGACAGTCGCTGCTGCAGTGGTGGGCGCAGCAGTGGTGGACGCCGTAGCGGCAGCGGCCACGGACGGAACAGGCGCTGGCTCCGCAAGCGCCTGGGCCAGGGCGGGCATAGGGGCTGCCGACTGGCGAAAGGTCGAAAGGAATTCGGGGAGATCGGGGTGGAGGGCCAGAGGCAGGATTTCAGGCTCGGGGAGGCTCAGGACGAGGACAACCCTCGAGGAGGGCGACAGCCTCGGAGCCAGGCCGAAGTCAGCGAGGTCGGCCGCATCTGGAAGGTCCGCAGGAAGGGCTGCCAGCCGGGCAACAAGAAAAAGCGCCGTGCCGGCCGCGAGGAGCCCCCTGGGTGGAATCCCGACCCTCATCGGACCGTCCCGAACAGGAGGTCCACAGCCTCGTCGTTGCGTCGTTCGATGGCGGAGAGGAAGCGTAGATCGTGGGTGGGCGCCAGGCGCTTCATGTCCGCGTCAGTATAGGGACTCCTCGGCTCCCTTTCCACGGGAGGGGCGAGATCGAGGGCCGGGTCGGGGGGAAGCATGAAGCGGGCCGCCGCCTCCCTCCCCTCCACGGTGATCGCGGGTAGGGCGTCGACCAGCTTCGGAGGCTCGGCCTGGGAAACGAGGGAGGCTACTGCCACCGCTATGCCAATTATGAGGGATGCGGCCATGAAACCTACGACGAGTTTGTTCGAGACGAGGTTCGCGAGAAGACCCCGGAAGTCGATCGAGGTCTTTTCGGAAACTCCACTGATGTGGGGGCCAAGCGCGTTGGCGTTGAGGCTCTCGTCAGCGTCGGGGCTTCCGTCCTCGAGGTTGTAGAAGGGTTCGGCCCCTCCCTTGGGCGCCGACTTCTTCTGTGGCAGGAAGGGCAGTTTTCCGACAAGAGCGCCGAGCTTTGCGACGAGGCCGGGAGGAAGGGCGGGAAGGGCCATCGCCTCAGCCCTCGGGGGAAGAGGCCATCACGCCTCCCCCGACATCCGGAGCAGGCACCGCTGGATCGGCCGACACGGCCGGTCCTGCAGCGACCACTGGATCGCCGGCCCGCTTCGCGGCGGAGCGGCCACCTCGCGCGGCTGCCCTCTCCTCGCCGGGCGGAAGCTCGCGGCCCGCCTCGTACTCCACTTCCTCGTCCCCCATGTCGGGATCGAACTCCCCGACGCGGGCCGCCCCTGCATCGTCGCTTTCGGCCTTGAGCCTGATGGCTATGGCCTTGGTGACGCCGGACTCCTCCATCGTCACGCCCAGGAGGGCGTCCGCGCCGGTGACTGTCTTCTTGTTGTGGGTAATTACGACGAACTGGCTCGCGGTGCCGAATTCACGGAGGAGGTTGACGAAGCGGATGACGTTGGGCTCGTCGAGGGCGGCGTCGATCTCGTCGAGGAAGCAGAAGGGCGAGGGGCGGACCATGTAGGTCGCGAAGAGCATGGCGATGGCCGTCATGGTCTTCTCCCCACCTGACAGGAGCGAGATCGCCTCGAGCTTCTTGCCGGGGGGCTGGGCGTAGATCTCGATGCCGGACTCAAGGACGTGGTCGGTATCGACGAGGCGGAGCTCGCCGCGACCGCCGCCGAAGAGCCGCCTGAACATGTTGTGGAAATTCTTCTTGATGCGATTGTAGGTATTGAGGAACAGTTCAGCGCTCTCGTTCCGTATCTCGTCGGTTATGCGCTTCAGGTCGGCCTTGGCGGCCTCGAGGTCGCCAAGCTGCCCCGACAGGAAGTCGTAGCGCTCCTTGACCTCGCCGTACTCCTCGGGCGCCATGAGGTTCACGGAGCCGAGGTCCTTGAGCTTCGAGCGCAGCTCGGCCAGCGCGTCGCGGAGATCGGTCACCGGAGTGCGTATCTCGAACATGCGAGTCTCGAACTCCATGAGGTCGCGCGAGTACTGCTCGGTGAAGTTCTCCTTGACGTTCCGGATCTCTGTCTCGGTCTGGGCAAGGCCGAGGTGGAGGCGCTCGAGATCCATGGCGAAGGAACCAAGTCGTTCCATCTTTTTCTTGAGCTCGTCCTGGCGCTTCGAGAGATCGGAGTTCTTGACCGAGATGTCGCGCTCGAGCCGGGCGACCTCCTCCTGGAGCGCCTTCCCCTTCTTTTCGATATCGACGAGTTCGCCGTCGAGGTCGCCGAGCTCCTCCTCGGACTCGGCGAGGCGCTTGCCCTCGAGGAAGATCTCGTTCTCGAGTTCCTTGAGGTAGGACTCCTGCGAGGAGATCTCGCGGCGGAGCATGGCGAGGGACTCGGCCCCTGCCTGGGCCTGGGTCTCGACGCGGATGCGGTTGCCACGGAGCTCCTCGAGGGTCGCCCGGTACTCGGAGATCTTTCCGGAGAGCGCGAGGTTCTCGCCGCGGAGCGAGCTGATGCGGGTCCGGCGCGCGCCTACGCCCTCGTCGCAGGCCGCTATATCCCGGTCGATGGCGCGCTTCTTGGTAATTATGCCTTCCGGGGAGAGGAACTCGTCGATGAAGGAGGGCGTGGTGCGGCGGTACTCGCCGAAGCGCTCCCTGAGCTCGAGCGCGGTCGCCAGCGCCTCCGCGACCGCGTCGCGGGCGCCCTCGATGCGGGCACGGGCCTCGTCGGCGCGGAAATCGGCCAGGCGCGCGAGGTCCTCGAGGATGGCCGCCTTTCCCGACAGCCGGGTTTCAAGGAGACCCAGGAGCCCCTCGATGGAAGCCTCGGCGCGGGCGCGCTCGCTGGCGGAATAGCCCGATTCCTTCAGGCGCTGGTCGAGCTGGCCCACGATGTCGTCGGTGATGGCGTCGAGGCGCCTGCGGGCATCGGCCCTGCCCTCTTCAAGACCGAGGATCTCCTCCTCGGCCTTCCTGATTAAGACTTCATTTTCAGCCACGCGCCGCTCGGCTGCGACCACGTTGGTCTCGAACTCGCTGATGTTGGCCTGGATCTCACGGAGCCTGGCTTTAAGGGAGGCGAGCTCGCCCTCCTTCTCGGCCTCTTCTTCCCGGAAACCCTCGATCTTGCCACGCACCGATGTGGCGCGGAGCTCGGCCTGGGCCATCTTGCCCCGCGCCTCGAGCACCCGCTCCGACAGGAGCCTGCGCTGCTTTTCCATGCCGATCTTCTCGGTGGCGAGCCTGATGACTTCCTTCTGGTGGCCGACTAAGGCAGACTCCATCCCGTTGACGATGTCGAGGTTCTCCTCGAGGGAGAGGTTGATGCCGTCGATCTCGGCCTTGAGGCTGTCCCGGGCCTTGGTCTTGGCGGCGATGTCGGTGTCACGGCGATCCTTTTCCTGGACGAACTGCCTGAGACGGAGGAGGTGGAGGTCGAGCTCAGCCTGAAAGGTCTCTTCGCGCCAGGCCCGGTATTTCAGGGTCTTCTCCGACTGTGTCTTGAGGGTGTCGTGGCTCCGCTTGACCTCGCCGAGGATGCCGGCAACCTGCCGCATGTTCTCCTCGGTGTGGTTGAGCTTGATCTCAGCCTCGCGGGAACGGACCTTGTGCTTGGTTATCCCGGCCGCCTCCTCGAAGAGGTAGCGCCTCTCTTCGGGCTTCGAGGAAAGGATCTGGTCGATCTTGCCCTGTTCCATGACCGAGTAGGCAGACTTGCCGATACCGGTATCCCAGAACAGCTCGCGGACTTCCTTGAGCTTGGCGACCTGCCCGTTGATGGCGTATTCACCCTCGCCCGAGCGGTAGAGGCGGCGCCGGATGGAGACTTCGGGGGCGTCGATGGGAAGGAGGGAGCGCTCGTTGGAAATGGTGAGGGTGACCTCGGCGATGCCCAGGGCCTTCCGGGTCTCGCTGCCGTTGAAGATGATGTCTTCCATGGTGTCGGCCCGGAGGCTCTTCGCCGACTGCTCGCCGACAACCCACTTGATGGCATCGACGACGTTGGACTTACCGCAGCCGTTGGGCCCGAGGAGGGCCGTGATGCCATCCGAAAACGGAATGGTGGTGCGGTCCGCGAAGGACTTGAAGCCGAAGATTTCTATGCTTTTCAGGAACACGCATGGTCCTCGCTCAACGGGTGTACAGGGAGTCTAGCACGTCGCCGGAGAGCGGTACAAGCAACGACACCGCCCTGGCCGCCGGAGCGGAGCCTACTCCGGGTGCTGGTTGAGCAGGGCGCGATAGGCCATGTCAGCGTTTGTCGCAGCCAGGAGGGCCTCCCTGATCTCGGTCGCCTTGAGCCGCGAGGAGAAGAAGGAGAGGGTCTGCAGGTAGTAGGCGTGCTGGTTGTAGGCTGCCGCGATCATGAACAGGAGGCGAACCGGCACGTCGTCGAGGCTCTGGAAATCGATGATGTCGCAGCGGGACACACCCACGGAGACGACAAGGTCGGTCACCGAGGAGAGCCGGACGTGGGGAATGGCGATTCCGCGGCCGATGGCCGTGCTCATGAGTTCCTCGCGGCGGAGGAGTTCGGACAGGAGTTCCTGCTTGTTCTTGATCTGTGGGGCTGTGGAGATGTTCTCGGCAAGGGCCACGAGGGCATCGCGCTTCTTGGCGTGGTTGAGGATCAGGACCCGGTCCGGAGAGATGATGTTCTGGAGCTGCACGATCGAGGAAATCTGGCTCGACTTCCCGGAGGAGAGGCGCTCGTTGACCCAGCGCTCGATCTCGCTCTTTTTGAAGCGCCACACCGTCCCGATCTTGCCCGAGGGGATCTCCCCCTTCTGCGCCCAGTCATAGACCGTGCGCTCGGAAACCCTGAGATAGCGGGCTACTTCTTCAATCGTGAGAATATCGTCATCCATGCGAAGGACTCCTGCATGTTGGGGTAATTCAGGGGTATTTTCCATTGTTTTCAACGCTATGTCAAGCTCGGCGAAGGTAGCCAGCCAGAAGGGGGCCCAGGCCAGGCGGCCGAGCCAGGCAGGCTCGGGGCGGCACGGCCACCGATCAGCGAGGCACGGGGCTCGCGGAGCCCAATGAGTCGACCAGCAGGGCCACGTAGCGGCGGCGCGTCCCCGGATCGCGAAAGTCAACGCCAAACTGGCCCAGGGGTATCGACGACAGGAACATGGGATGGACAACCCCTGTCATCACCTGGAGGGTCCTAAGCGCCAGTTCCACCTCGTCATCGCGGCCTGTGACCGCGCGCACGAGCTCCATGATCCTCGGTCGGCCGAGGCCAATGACCTCGAGGAGGGCCTTTTCGTAGGCATTGGACGCATCGGGATTGCCCCGGAGGTCTGAGGCGATGATGGCCTCGATGAGGCTCGTGAAGATGCCCGGGTGCTCGTGGAACTGCTCGATGTAGAAGAGGAGGAAGCCCTCGAGCCTCGAGCGAGCGTCCCCCTCACCGTCGAGGAGGGACTGGAGCCGCGACATCACCGGGGAAAAAAATAACCCGAGGGCCTCGGTGACCAGGGCATCCTTCGTGCGGAAGTAGTAGTGCACCGTGGCGACATTGACTCCAGCCGTTGCCGCAATGGCACGCACCGAGAGCTTCCCCGCGGCCGTCCGGGAGATGCACTCGAGGGCAGCAGCCAGGATGCGATCCCTCGTGGGATCGGCCTCGCTGGAGTAGCGGCGTTTGGGCGCGCTCACAGCGCCGCCCTCACAGCGCCGCCCTCACAGCGCCGCCCTCACAGCGCCGCCCTCACGTGCCCAGGCCTCACTTGCCCAGGCCCTCTACGGATGCGGAAAACAGGGCCCCGACTTCGACTGTCGAACCGAGGGCACGGAGGCGGTCGCCGGGAAAGACGTAGCAGTAGCGGGCAAAAAGCGAAGAAGAGAGGGATGGCCCGAGGGCCACGGTGAGGCCCGGACCGAAGGTCAGGGAGGACAGTCCCGTACCGCCGGCATTGCCATAATTGCCAAGGATTCCGTCGGCCAGCACCTTGAGCTCCACCATCAGGGGAGGATCGAGGGGAAGGTAGGCTGTCGGGGCGAGTTCAAGGCGGCCATAGACGCCTCCAAGGTCACTTGTGGCGCGAAGCTCGCCGTCGAGACTGAGGAGGTCGCCGACCAGGGGCAGCGAGGACCTCACAAAGGCACCGAACCGAGGCTGCCCTGGATTCGCGCCCGAGCCGAACGTGGCCGAGCCCTTGAAACCTGCGGTCAGGCCGAGTGTCGCCGCATCCCCGAGATACTCGAAGGTGCCCAGAAGCTCCGTATCCAGGGGCGTGAACAGGGGTCCGGAGAGGCTCCAGAGCAGGCTTCGGTCAGTGACTTCGAGCTTGAGGTAAAGGGAAGCGGGGAGGTCCATCCCAAGGCTGGCGCTGCCGACCAGCGTGCCCTGCGCCTCCATGGAAGCGGGCACCGAGCCCTCGAATCCCAGGTCGTAGCCGAGGTCAAAGGCGAAGACGCCGAAGCCCAAGCCGGCGCCGAAATAAAGGGTGATTATGAATATACCAATGCGCTTCATGTCATTTCTTCTTCTTGAGGACGTCGCTCATCTTCGCGAAGCCCTCGGGGATGGCCAGCTCGGAGTCGGCGACCTTTCCCGGCTCGATGGAGAGTATGTGCATCTCGACCGCGGTGGCACCCGAGGCGTCCTTCGCCCAGGCACCCAGGGGGAAGAGGCCCTGGGCCACCAGGGACTTGGCCATGCGCCCGAGAAGGAGGCCCTCCACCGGCGAGGTCTTCTGGAGGCTGATGAAGAAGTTGAAGCCGGGCTTGAAGTCAGCGGTCGCCCAGATTCCCGCCTGCGCCTTGGAGGCCGGGTCGTCGAGGACCCACTCCTCCACCCTGTGCCCGAGGATGGTATCGGTCTTCCCCGACTTCTTCACCTTGACGGCGACCTTGTCGAGGGGCGCAGTGAGCTGGCCGAGGGGGAGGGTCATGTAGAACCTGTCCTTGGGCGAGACTATGTAGAATTTCTGGGCCTTGAAATCGATGATCGGATAGCCGCCCACGATTCCGTTGACATCGGCTCCTGTCTCGGTCTTGGGGAGGATCTTGAAGCCCTGGGCCTTCATGTAGCCGATCGCCTCGCTTTTCAGGGTCGCCGAGGCCATCGACATGGTGAGGACACCCTCGAAGCTCTGGGCCGGGAGGGCAGCCGGGGCGGCGCAGAGGGCTGCGGCAGCGAGGGCTGCCCTGAGGATTCTGGAGTTTCCGAGCTTCACGGGGTACTCCCTTCGGGTTGTGTAGGTGAATGCGCGGGGCCCTTCGGCTTTGCGCCGGAGCGGCCACCGGCGTGGCCCCCAGAACCGCGGCCAAGAAGGCCACGGGCAAAGGCAGCGATAAAAAGGAGGGCCCAGAGGCCGGTGATGAGGATCGAAGCGGGCAGGAAGGAAGTGCTCCTGCCCAGCTCCACGGCGAGGGCCGCGTTGATCCCGTAGAAGGGCGGGAAGATCCAGGGCAGCCACTGGAGCCAGGTCGGGAGGAGTTCGGCGGGAAAGAGGAAGCCTCCGAAAAAGAGAGGGAGGATCAGATAGGGGATGACCGGGTTCGGGTGGCCGGGCTTCGAGGCGAGGCCTCCCGCCAGGCCGAGGGCTGCGGCAGCCACCAGAAGAAGGAAGAGGACCAGGGAACCGGCCAGAAAATGCGCGGGAAGGGCGGCGCCGAGGATGGCCGAGGCCGCCCAGGCCAGGCAGAGGTACTCGAGCCAGCCAGCAAAAGCAAAGGAAAGGACTAGGACAAGGGCTGGGGCCAGGGGGGAGGGAAAGCTCAGGCGGCCCTCCTTCACGATCGAGGAGATGGCAAAAAAGGCCAATACTCCCGTCAGTACCCAGGCGAGGAAGGCCAGGATGGCTGTCAACATATAGCCAGGAGCGGGACCGAAGCCCAGGGCGAGGGACTCAAGGTCCAGGGGCACAGGCAGGCTGTCGGCCGAGATCCCGCCACCGGCCTCCGCCATGGTCGACAGTGCAGCCTTGGCGATGCCCGCCACGACGAAGAGCCGCGCCAGCGGGTTGTCCGAAGAGATCTCGAGCCTGATCTTGTTGGGCAGGACGTAGGTCGGATCATCGACCTTGATCATCATGTCCTGCGTGAGCTCAGCCGGGAAGGTGAGCAAGACCCTGGCCTTGCCGGCCTTGTAGCTGGTTTCGGCCAGGGCAGCCGTGGCCAGCTCCGTAACCGCAAAAGCCTTCCGGTCGAGGCCAGAGATCAGCTTTTCGGGGATGTTGAGGGGGCCGGCCATCGGCATGTCAAAGCCCCTGTCCTCATTGCAGACAACCATAGGGTACTGGTGGAGGCCATTGGCCAATAGAAGGAGGAGGGTTGAAACAAGCACAAGGGGAGCGACCAGGAGGATCGCCAGGTGTTTTTTTGTCTTTCCCACGAGCAGCGGAACGTTCTCCATCTAAGCCTCCCACGGATTCAATCTACTGCTTCAATCTCTTGATTGAATCAACGGATTGAATGTAGGACAGGTCGGCAGGACAGTCAAGATGCCAGCGACCCTCAGCGCGGCTCGCTGGGGGCTCTGGACTAGACTCGGGCGGAGTAGAGGTCGTCCCGGAAGCTTATGTCGCAGGAAAAGCCCCTGTCGGTGGCGAAGGTCACCCTACCCCGGAGCTGCTCCTGGACGAGTCCTGCGACAGTCATGAGGCCGAGGCCCTCGGTGGCAAGGGGATCAGAGCCCGCAGGCATCCCCGCGCCACGGTCGGAGACGCGGAGCCTGATGAGGCCGTCCCTGGCCTTGGTGAGACGGACATTGATGAGACCTACCCGGCCGCCCGGATAGGCGTGGGCATAGGCATTCGCCATGAGCTCGGTAAGGATGAGTCCGCAGGGCATGGCTGAATCGATGAGGACGCTGACCTTGTCGGCTACCATGGTGATGGAGAGGGGATTGGAAGGGCGACCATAGCGCCTGGCAACGAGGTCCGCGATCTTGAAGACGCACTCGTCGAGCTTGATGAGACAGAGGTTGCCGGACTCGTAGAGCATGCCCTGGACGAGGGACATCGAGGCGATCCGCAACTGGACATCGGCGACCCCTGCCTGGAAGGAGTCATCGCCGGACTGCCCCGAATGCAGGCTGAGATAGGACGAAACCAGCTTCATGTTGCCGATGCCGCGATGGTAGAGCTCCCGGGTCAAGGCTTCCTTTTCCGCACTCTTGTTCTCGAGGTCGAGCACGAGGGCCTCGGAGGCCTCGATGGCCTTCGTGAACTTCCTGACAAGGGACATCGACTGGAAGAACACGAAGCCCAGGAGTCCCCAGCCCGAGAGGCTGGGCGTCGGCAACGGCAGTAGGGGCTTCAGGGTATCGTTCACTCCCGTCGCGAACAGGACGAGGAAGCCGCCGAATAACAGGGCCGAGCCGGGTACCCGCCGCCTGAGGGCCCGGGTCAGCACCCAGAGCCCGAGCGATCCGGAGACCACGAAATAGATCTGGAAGGGCGAGAATGCCTGCACGAAGATCCACGCGGGAAGGAGGAGGATGGCCAGGCTAGCCCCACCCGCCCCCACGATGATCCAGTAACGGAACCAGCGGGGGGCTGCCTCCCGCATCAGGTCGGCGAGAAAAAGGCCGATGACGAGCGCGCTCCCCATGAAGGTCGAGTAGGCGATGCGCATCTGGGCGTCCCAGGAGAGGTCGGGCAGCAGTTCAAGGAGGATGGAACCGCCATAATAAGCCTGTCGGAGGGCAAGGATGAAACAGGCGAGGGCGAACCACAGGGATTCCCGGTCGCTGCGCCGGAGCGCGAATAGGCCTACATGGTACAATCCAGTGATGATGAGGCTGCCCATGAGGATGCAGTCGGCTATCCTGGCGAGCTCACGCTCGGACAGGAGGTCCCGGAGCCCCCCGAGGCGGGGTGGCTCGAGGATGCCGGCGACGGGGTCATGGAGGTTGGCGATGGCGAGGGTGAGGATGTTGGGACCGGGCCGGGGAAGGAGGGACACAAGGCCTGGCTGCTTGTCTTCGACCACATGGGAAAGGTCGGTGGACCAGGAGCCGGACGACCAGAGTACGGCCCCGTTCCAGCTGAGCTCGCAGGCAGAGTTGACCGGTGGCAGGGCGATGGCAAGGCCGCCCTCCGGCAGGCTCTTTCCGAAATCGGGGAGGATCACTTCGAGCTCGTAGACCGCCGCGCCCCTGGCCTGCCCCGTGAAAGCCGTCCAGTTCGAGGGCACCGGCAGGTGGCGGTGGGTGCCCTCCGGATCGCCGGGCCAGCTGAAACTCCAGGTTCCCGAGAGCGTCACCGGAGCGCTGCCGTCCCAGGCCCTGAGATCCAGGAACCCTTCCCGAGGCATCGGGCTTTCCGCGGCAAGGCCCAGGGCCAGGGCCGCCGACAGGACTGCCAGCACAATCCACCGGCCCCTTCCTGTCAAACGTCCGGGGCTCCCGCCAGTCTGTGTCATCGGGCACGCACCACGGGCCTGTTGCTGTCGTCGCGGAAGCGGACTTCACAGGCAAAGCCCCCAATTGTGGTAAACTCTATTTCGCCGTGGAGCTGGTCGCGCGCGAGTCCGAGCACGGTCTGGAGGCCGAGGCCCCCCGTCTTTTCCGGGTCGAAGCCCTCGGCCACGCCAACGCCCCTGTCGGCGACCCGGAGGCTGATGAGCCCCTCCTCCGATTTCCACAGCCTGACCTGGATCTCCCCCTCGCAGCCTCCGGGAAAGGCGTGGGCGTAGGCGTTTGACATGAGTTCGGCCAGGATGAGGCCGCAGGGTATGGCCGAATCGATGAGTACAGGCATCCGTTCCGAGTCCACCGTGACCGACAAGGGGCGGTCTTCCCGCCTGTGGTTCCGGGCGACGATGCCGGCAACTGTGCCGACAAAATCGTCGAGATGTATCCGGCTGAGATCGCCCAACTGGTAGAGCATGCGCTGCACGACGGCCATCGAGCTGATCCTGTTCTGGATATCCTGCACCACCTTGGGAAAGCTGCTGCCTTCGACCTTCATCGCCCGGAACTCCATGAGGGCAGCAACCACCTGCATATTGTTGTTGCTGCGATGGTAGAGCTCTCTGAGCAGGCCCTGCTTTTCCGTGTTCATGCGCTCGAGCCTCGCGGCATTGGCCTCGGAGCTCGCCAGCGAGGCCGTAAAGCTCCGGATGAGCGACCGGGCCTGGAAGAGGATGAAGCCGAGGAAACCGACGGACGCGAGGTGGGGAGTTGGCAGGAAAAGGAGCGTCTTGACGCTGTCGTGTACCGAGGTTACCAGGAGGGCGAGGTAGCCGGAAAGGAAGAACCCCGCCCCCGAAATCCCTGCGGACAGGGAACGGAGGACAATCCAGAGCCCGATGAGGCCGCTTGCCGCGAAGTAGGCCTGCAAGACGAAAAATCCATGCACGAAGAGGCTGGCAGGAAGCAGGAGGGCCGCCAGGGTGTAGCCGCCAGCTCCGACAAAGAGCCAGGGCAGGAACCATCGGGGGACAGAGGGGCGCATGAATCCCTCAAGGAAGAGCCCGACCAGGAGGATCCCCCCGGCGCGGCTTCCATAGGCTATCCTCATCTGGAGTTCCCAGTGGATCCACGAAAGGCTGTCGAGGAGGATGTAGCCCCCGTAGTCGAACTGCCTGAGCGCCAGGAGGAAACAGAGGAGGGAAAACCAGATCGAGCTGCGATCCTTGGTCCGGAAGAGGTAGAGACCGAGGTGGTAGAGACCCATGATGAGGAGGCTGCCCGCCAGGAAGCCGTCCAGCATGCGGCTGCGCTCCCGCTCGCCCACGAGGCTCTGGAGGCTGCCGAGCCTCGGCGCGGCAAGTATGCCCGCAATTGGGTCGTGGAGGTTGGCCACACGAAGGTCGAGGTGGTTGATCCCAGGGAGCGGCACGAGCGACACAAGGCCGGGGTGCACATCCTCGACGACCTGGCTGAGGTCGGCCGATACCCTCCCCGAACGCCACAGTAGCTCTCCGTTCCAAAGAAGTTCACAGGCCGAGTTCACCGGAGGCACTGCGATGGCCAGGCCTCCGGGCAGGGCCTGAGCGGAAAAATCCGGGAGGGCGATGTCGAGGTGATAGGTCCCTGAGCCGCGCGAGGAAGCGGTGGTTCCCGTCCAGTTTCCGGGCACGTGGATGTCCCGGGGATGGCCCACAGCATCGGCATCCCATGACAGCAGCCACATTCCCGAGAGATCGACTGCAGCTCCACCCTTCCACTGGGTCAGGTCGACGATGCCGGGACGAAGATCGGGAAAGCCGGCCTGGGCAAGCAGACAGAGCAGGAGCACCGGGAGGGGCCTGGGGAGGGCGAGAAGGAAGGAATGTTTTCTCATGCTTTCTGTCCCATGCCATAAGGCGTCCACTGCGCCTTTCCCCCAGTTGACCACGCCATATTGGCGATTGCGAAGGAATGATCCTACCTCATGCCGCCATCCCGTCAAGGCGAATAACGCATAGAAGGCAGCCCGCTGCCTTTTTCCAGGGATTCCAACTCAGGGGTGCAGGTAGCGGCCGATTGATGAGGTAGCGGTCGACAGGTGGCAGAGAAGCTCTGCAATGGCGGGATCATCGTAGCCGAGGGGCTCTCCATCGGCTACGCGCTGCTCGAGGCGCTTTGAGGAGGCCTCGACGGCAGGTATGCCGAGGTTCGCGGAGGAGCCCTTGAGCCCGTGGAGGAGGCGCCGTGCCTCGGTAAAGTTGCCCCCCTCAAGGGCCGTGCGCAGGGCCTGGGGGAAGCCCGCAAAGCTCGTCGCGAACAGGCCCAGCATTTCGGCGAGGAGGGGGCGGTTGCCTCCGAGGAGGAGGAGTCCGCCTTCCTCGTCGAGTCCCTCAAATTCCCCAGAGCTGGACGGCGCGACAGCTGCGGGTGGGTGGAGTTCGGAAGAGGGCCCTGTATCCCGCTCCGCCTCGTTTCCTCTGGCCACGCCACTGAGGTATTTGTCGAGCACGAACAGGAGACGGACCATGTCGATCGGTTTGGTGATGACATCGTCCATGCCCTCGGCCAAGAAGCGCTCGATATCGTTTTTCATGGCATGGGCAGTCAGGGCGATGATCACTCCCTGGGACGACCGGGAACGGCGGTCCGTGCCCTGTGTCCGCGCCTTCCTGATGCGCTTCATCGCTTCCACGCCGTCAATGCCGGGGAGGTTCACATCCATCAGTATCAGGTCGAAGTGCCGCGCCGAAGCGACAGCCACGGCTTCCTCTCCGGTGACCGCAAAGCTCGCCTCGAAGCCATGGGATTCGAGCATCGCCTTGATGAGCTTGCGATTGACCGGATTGTCCTCGACGACCAGAAGCCTGGCTTCGCAGCTGACCGTGGGTTCATCCCTCGGCGCTTCTTCCCCGACCGGGGTCCTGCTCCTCCGCTCAGGGCTCCTCCCGGGCAGGGCGACAAGGAAGCGACTGCCCTTGCCTTCCTCGCTCGAAACCTCGATGCGGCCACCATGGAGTTCGACGAGCTGCCTGGTTATCGGGAGCCCCAGTCCCGTTCCTTGAAGGCTCAAATCCGGCTGCCTGACCTGTTCAAAGGGCTCGAAGATCCGGCCGAGATTCCCTGCCGCAATTCCGATTCCCTGGTCCCAGACCTCAAGGAGGGCCATATCCCCCAGGCCGCGGGCCCGGAGGCCGACGGACCGGCCTTCTCCTGTGAACTTGATGGCGTTGGAAAGGAGGTTGTAGAGCATCTGGCGCACACGGATCTCGTCGGCATCGAGGATGCCGATGTCGGGAGCGACCTCGAGTTCGATTCTGACGCCCTTTTTTCTGGAAGCCGGCCCCATCGTCCCGACGAGCTTTTCGAGCAGGGGGAGGAGGTCGAAGGGCTTTCGGTGAAGGTCTATCTTTCCAGCCTCGATCTTGGAGAGGTCGAGGATGTCGCTGATCATGTCCATGAGGTGGTCACCGCTCGTCTTGATGTCCTGTACCCAGGTACGCTGCTCCTCGCTCAGGGTCGAGGATCCGGTGGCCAGGAGCTGGCTGAAGCCTATGATGGAGTTGAGCGGAGTGCGGAGCTCGTGGCTCATCGAGGCCAGGAAGTCACTCTTGGCCTGGTTCGCGGCCAGGGCGGCCTTCTCGGCCTTGATCATCGCCTCTTGCGAAGCCACACGCTCGTCCATATCGCTCAGGGTGACGAGGAAGAGCGGGGAAGCGCCATCGGATTGGAGGGCTCCGATCTCGATGAAAACCCATTTCGGCCCGGCTTTTCCGGACGCGATGCGGGTGGCGAAGGAGGGGACCTCCCCCTCGGCCAGGAGGGTCTCGAGCTGTATCCGTACGCGGCTCCTGTCCTCTTCCACGACGAGGGATTCCAGGGGCTTCCCGACCAGGCTGGAACGATCGCTGGCCAGGTAGCCCCCGAGTGTCTCGTTGGCCTCGGAGATGAAGCCTGAGCCATCGAGGGTAAGGTAGCCGACGGGTGCGCGGTCGAAGAGCTCCCTGTAGCGCTTCTGTGAAACGGAGAGCCTCGCCTCGCTGTCGAGGAGCTCCCGGTTCCTTGCGACGAGCATCTCCTTCTGCTCCTCCGACTCCTGGACCAGACCTTTGTCTGTCCTCTCGAGTTCGAGGCGTTTGATCGCTGTCAGGATGGTGGCGCGGAGAAGGGATGGATTGATGGGCTTCAGCAGGTAGCCGAAGGGATCAGCGTTTTGGGCACGCTTTATGGTGTCGTCGTCGTCGGCTGCGGAAAGGAAGAGGACCGGCAGGCCCCGGTCACTCCGGAGCTGGATGGCAGTGTCGATGCCGTCCATCTCGCCCTTGAGTCCTATGTCCATGATCGCGAGGTCGGCCCCCTCGAAGGCCAGAGCCGCAAGGGCAGCTTCGCCGCGGGCTTCACAGCCCACCACCGTGCAGCCAATCTCGATGAGCATGTGTTCGAGGAGCTGCGCCGACAGGGCGTCATCCTCTACAATAAAGACCCGCAACTGTTCCATGGCGCGCCATTCCCTCTGTCTTCCGGCCTGGCGGCCGCTGCTTTCATCCCCGCTAGCTGCCCGAAAGGCTTTGGCCACCCCTCTTCAGGCAGCGCCGCTCAGGCTGGCTTCTTCCTATAGTATACTGCCCGTAGATACCGCATAGCCTCAAAGCCAGTGGCAGTCCCAAGAAGCGACTCGGTGGAGCCGATGATCAAGGCGCCATCCTTTTCGAGAGCCCGCTCGAAGCGTCCGAAAAGCTTCCTCTTGTCATCCTCGGTGAAATATATCGCTACATTGCGGCAGAAGATCACATCGAAGTAACCGAAGGAAACAAAATCCTCAAAGAGGTTCCAGCGCTTGAAGGTGGCAAAGGCGCGCAGCTCATCACGGATGCGGTAGCCTCCGTTTTCGGCGATGAAGTGGCGCCCGAGAAGCTCCGGAGGCATCCCCCGGACAATGTCGCCGGAAGCGTAGAAACCCTTGCTCGCCTTGGCTATGGCGGAGTCCGAGATGTCTGTCGCCAGAAGCCGGATCGAATAGGCGGAGAGGTCGCCAAGCAGTTCTTTCAGCGCGATGAGGATCGAGTAGACCTCCTGGCCTGTGGAGCAGGCGGCGCTCCAGATGCGGAGGGCTACCTTGGCCTTCGGGCCGGCCAGCTTCCGCCTGGCATCGATGAGCTCGGGCACGATCTTGAATTTGAGCATCTCGAAGGGCGAGGCGTCGCGGAAAAAGGAGGTCTCCTGCGTCGTGATGCGGTCGATCACCTTGCGAGCGAGCGCGCCGGAGCTGTCGGACTTGATGCGGTAGTAGAGTTCCGAATAGCCTTTCAGCCCGAGTTCGCGCACGAGGGGCTCGAGGCGCGTCTCGATGAGGTAACCCTTGGAGGCATCCAGCGCAATGCCCGTCAGGTCCCTGACAAGCTTCGCATAGACGGTAAACTCCTCGGCGGAAAGTGCAGCCATGCCTAGCGGATCCTCGCCACGATCTCGCCGGCAAGGCGGGACAGGGGCAGGACTGCATCTGCGAAACCCAGGGCAACTGTCGCCCCTGGCATGCCCCAGACGACCGAGCTCTCCTCGTCCTGCACGAGGATCTCCCCCCCCGCCTTGCGGATGTCCCCCGCTCCCTTGGCCCCGTCGTTGCCCATGCCCGTCATGACGAGGGCGAGAGCACGGCCGTAGTACTGGCGCGCCACCGAACGGAAAAGGTAGTCCACGCTCGGCCTGCAGTTGTTCTCGGGGGGATCATCGGTGACGCGGAGGACCTTGGTGATGGCGTCGGCGCCGAGGTCCACGCGCATATGCCTGCCGCCGGGCGCGAGGTAGATCCGGCCGGGCCTCAGCACTTCGCCGTTCTCGGCTTCCTTGACGGGAATCTTGCCACGGTGGGTCAGGCTGTTGGCCAGGGAGGCGGTGAACAAGGCGGGCATGTGCTGGACTATGAGGATCGGCACGGGGATGTCGGCCGGGAGCGCCGGCACCAGCTCGAGGAGGGCGGCTGGCCCGCCGGTAGAAATACCAATTGCCACAATTTCGCAGGCCTGCCTGGCTGTCGGCCTTCGGGCCGGCGCAGCGGCTGCAGCCGCTCCCGGAGCCGCACCGGCATGCTGCGTGGCCAGCTCGGGCCTGGCCTGGCCTCCCCCCAGTATTTTCCGTATCTCGCTGCGACGGGCGAAATTCTCGATCCTCGCACGGAGCTCGGCCGCAAAGTCCGCCCTCGAGATGGCCACTCCGTCGGGCTTGGCGATGGCGTCCATGGCGCCGAGCTCGATGGCGCGCAGCGAGAGGTCGGCACCCCGTGTCGTCAGCGCCGAGACCATGAGGAAATTCCCGCCGAGTCCCGAGCCCTTCAGGTGCTCGAGGACCTCTATTCCGTTCATCTCGGGCATCTCGACGTCGAGGGTCACCAGGTCGGGCTTGAGCATCGCGATGCGCGAGAGGGCGATCTTCCCGTTGGGTGCGGTGCCGACAACCCGCACGCCGGGAATCGATTCCGCGATGTCGGAGACCAGCTTCCGGTAGACGATCGTGTCGTCGACGACCAGGACGGAAATCATGCGACGGACAGGCTGCGCTTGGGATCGAGGATGGCGACGAGCATGTCATCCCGCCGCAGCACGCCGACAAAAAGCTCTGGGTCGGTACCACGGAGGTCGGCCCGCATGGGCTGGATCTCGGCGACATCGGCTTCTATGACATCATGGAGGGCAGGCACCTGCACGCCGATCGCCTCGCCCCCGGCCTCCTCGATGACCAGGAGGCGGGGGTCAAGGGGCTCGGTCCGTGGCAGGCCGAGCTTTACCTCGAGGTCGATGACGGTGATGATGCGCCCGCGCAGGTTGACGACGCCCATCACGTAGGGCGCGGCCCCGTAGGAACGCGTGATGCGGGGCAGCCTGATGACTTCCCCGACCGAGCGCGCGTCGTAGGCCATGAAGGAGTTGCCCGCCGCAAAGACCACGAGCATGACGCTTCCTGAGTCGGCTTCCCCTGAGCTCTCCGCCCCCAGCTTCCCGCTGGCGGGCTTCCCGCGCGGGTTCTCGAGCGCGCTCATATCTTGAAACGCTCGACGAGACGCCTGAGCCCTTCGGAGAGCCTCGAGAGCTCCTCGGAGGACACCAATACCTGTGCGCTCGAGGTGGAGATCTCGCCGGCGGCCTGGTTCACCTCGGTGATATCCTGGGTCATGTTGTTGACTGCCTTGGATGCCTCTGCCACGTTGCGGTTGGCGTCCTCGACGCCGCGGGAAGCCTGGGCCACATTGGTCGCTATGTCCTTGGTCACCGAGGACTGCTCCTCGATCGCGGCCGCTATGCCTGAGACGATCTCGTTGACCTGGCGGATGACCTCTGCCACCGAACCTATGTCCTCCACGGCCGTCCCCGAGGAGGACTGGATGCCCTCGATGCGGGCCTTGATGTCCTCGGTGGCGGCAGCGGTCTGCCGGGCGAGTTCCTTGATCTCGTTGGCGACGACGGCGAAACCCTTGCCGGCCGCCCCCGCGCGCGCAGCCTCGATGGTCGCGTTGAGGGCCAGGAGGTTGGTCTGCGAGGAGATGGCGCTGATCGTCTCGGTCACCTTGCCGATCTCGCGTGCGGCCGTACCAAGTGTGTTCATCGTGCCTGAAACACGCTTGGCGGAGTCCACTGCCTCGGCGGTGACCTTGCGTGCCCGCTCGGCGTTCATGGCTATCTCGCCGATCGTCGAGGTCATCTCCTCAGAAGCGGTGGCGACGGTGGAGAGGTTGACGGTCGTCTCTTCCATGGCTGCGGAAACGCCACTCATGTTGGCGCTCGTCTGTTCGGAGGCCGCAGCGACGCCGTTCGCCCTCGCGCTCGTGGATTCCGCGCCCATCGTCATCTGCTTCGATATCGAGGAGAGTTCGGTGGCCGCCGACGAGAGCGTCTGCACACCCTCGTGGATCTTGCCGAACATATCGCGGAGATTGGAAGAGGCGCCGTTCAAGGCCTCCGCCAGGAGGCCGACGTCGTCTTTCTGGCTCACATCGATCTGCTTCGTCAGGTCGCCATCCGCCACAGCCTTCGCGAAATCGACGCCCTTCCCCAGGGGCTTGACGATCATGTTCGTCACTACCAGGCCGAGTACTATGGAGATGACCACGCCCAGGAGGATGATCACGAGTATGATGACCAGGCTCGAGTTGGCAAGCTTCAGGTTGTCGGCTGCCGAGCTGGCCCCGAATGCGAGATTGAAGTCGATGATGACATTGATCTGATTGATGACGGGGGTGGCTACCCTGGCCACCACATCGAGGAAGAAGACCCTTGCAGCAAGCTGCCTGGCGGAAAAGGCGTCCTTCCCGTTGCCGACGTAGATCGACTGGTACTCGGTCGCCTTCTCGAGCCAGAGCTTGTAGCCCTCCTGGAAGGTCGCGAAGTTCTTCCTGTCCTCATCGTTCAGGAAGGACTTCTGGTAGGCTTCGGCGGCCTTCGCGATGAGCTGGAGGCTCGGATCTATCCTGGCCTTCGCGGCAAGCATGTCCTTGTCGTTCTCCGCGATAAGCATGTCGCGTGTGGCCACGCGGATGTTCCCGTATTCCCGGAGGACGTCCACCATGATATCTATCGGCACCGTACTGTTGTTGTAGGCATAGCGGTAGTTCGCATCGATGGTCCTTATGTAATAGATGCCGAAGCCGCCTATGACGCTGGCTATCAACGCCACAGCGATGAAACTGCCCAGCAGCTTGGTCCGTATGCGCATGTCCGCGAATCTCATGAGATGCTCCTTGTATCGATCGTAGGGTCCCTGCCATCCAATATCGAGGCCACGCTCGCAAGGAGAGCGTCCCTGTCCAGTTTCACGAGGTATTCACGAGCGCCGGCCTCACGCAGGACCTTCTCGTCATCATCGGAGGCCAGGGAGGTAAGGGCTATGACGGGAAGCCCCGGGAATTCCTCGGCCAGCTTCGATGTAAGCCCGCGGCCGTCGAGCCTCGGCATCTCGACGTCAGTCACCACGAGGGCGACTTCCTGCCCCAACTCACGCACGAGGGCGAGGGCCTCGAGGCCGTCCCTGCCTGCCCTGACGCGGTAGCCGCCTTCGGTGAGGATCTCCAGTACCATGTTCCTGAAAAAATCGGAATCCTCGGCGAGCACCAGCAGTGGCGCTGTCGGATCCTCCTCGGGGAGAGCCGATGCGGCCTCCCCGGCCTGGCTGTCAACATGCCGGGAAGACTTCGACTGGCCTGGTACCGCGTCGCGGGGCCGTGCCGTTTCGGGTCGTGCCGTGGCCGGAAGTATCCCCTGGGCGGCGAACCACTCAGGCTTGAGCACGGAGAGGGCTCCCACCGGGTCGATTATCACCGTGGTCTGACCCTGGATGACGGCTGTACCCGAGACCCCGACCTTGCGCATCGAGCGCTCGTCGAGCACCGCCTCCGCCGAAACGGAGTCCACCGGCGGCGAGGCCAGGAATCCGAAGTGGTAGCCCGCCGTGTGGCAGAGCACGCAGGCCTGGGCGCTGTCGGCGTCCAGGGTCGAAAGCCCCGTGAAGGAACCCACCGAGAACACCGGCAGGGAAAGGCCCCCCACCCTGAGGAAGAGATCCTTCCCAATTGGGTCTATATCGCCCTTCGTCACGCGGACCACCCGTTCGACCGCCTCGAGGGGCATGGCGCACTGCTCCGTCGGGCCGTTCCTGAACAGGAGCCAGCCCTGGGCTGCGTCGGGGATCTCCTCGGGCTCTTCCTCGGCAGCGTGCTCGTCACCCACGCCCGTCAGGCCCGCCTTCAGGGCGAGGCCAGCCGGGTCGATGATGAGGGCGACCGCCCCGTCGCCGAGGATGGTGGCTCCTGAATATTCCTTGAGCGACTTCAGGTGTCGGCCGAGGGGCTTCACCACGATCTCGGTGGTGTCGAAGAGGGCGTCGACGATGACGCCGTAGCGGAAGCCCGAGGAACGCACCACGATGATGCGGTAGTCACTCTCCACGCGGAAACGGCGCTCCTCCTGGCTTCGGTCCGCAGCATGGCTTGTCTTTCCAAGCACTGCTGCCATCGCCTCGGAGGAGGGCGAGCGCCGGTCCTCGACACGATCGCGGCGGTCGGGAAGGTTTTCACCCGTAGTGGGGTCCTCGAAACTCCGCTCCATTCCGATCGCATCGGCAAGGCGCACGAGGGGCAGGACCTCGCCCCGGAGCACCAGGACGGCGCGGTCGCCCACCCGCTCGATGCGGCGCTGCACATCGCCGGCGCGCACGTGGAGGAGCTCCGCGGCGGCTGCCTGGGGCAGGGCAAAGCGCTCGTCGCCCACGCCCGCCAGGAGGGCGGGAATCACCGACAGCGTGAGCGGCAGGGTGATGCGGACCTTGGTGCCCGAGCCGGGAGCCGAGTCGATCTCGATGCGGCCGCCGAGGCGGTCCACATTGGCCTTGACCACGTCCATGCCCACGCCCCTGCCCGAGAGGTCGGAGACCTTTGTCGCCGTCGACAGGCCCGGCAGGGTTATGAGGAAGAGTTTTTCCTTCGCCGACATCATCGACACGCGGTCTGCGGCTACCTGGCCCATGGCCACGGCCTTCGCGGCGATGGCTTCCGCGTTGATACCCTTGCCGTCATCCTCCACGAGGACGAGGATCTGGCCCGCGACGTGGGCAGCCGAAAGCGAGATCGTGCCCCGCCTCGACTTGCCCGCCGCCGCGCGCACTGCTGGATCTTCGATGCCGTGGTCACAGGCATTCCGTACCAGGTGGGTCAGGGGATCCGAGAGGGTCTCGATAAGGCTCCTGTCGAGTTCGGTATCCTTGCCTGTGATGCGGAGGTCGATATCCTTTCCCAGGTCGCGGGCGAGGTCGCGCACCGTTCGCTGGAAACGAGCGAAGAGGTTGGAGGCAGGCTGCATCCGCGAGCGCATTACGGCGTCCTGGATATTTGCCGTCACCGTGTTGAGGCGCTGGGCGGCTGCCAGGGTCGCGGCCGGGTTGGCCCTCCTCATGACATCCGACAATTCGTTCCTGACCAGCACGAGTTCTCCCGAGAGGTTCATCAGGTCGTCGAGCACATTGACAGAGACGCGGACGGTCTCGGATTCACTTCCTGAAGGCGCGCCCGCCACCTTGGTGGGAGCCGCGGCCGAGGAGGCCGCGGCCGAGGAGGCTGCGGCCTCTTGAGCCGTCGCGCTCCGCGCCACAGGGACAGGGGCCGCCACCTCCACCGAAGCCGCGCCGGCCTTTGAGGCCGCACCCGCGGGCGAAGCTGGGGCAGGCGCCCCAGGCGCCGGAGCAGGGGCCAATGCGGCAGCCGAAGCAGGGCGGACTTCCGGAATCCTGAGCATCGTGATGCCGATCAGGGGAAGCTCGAAGCGGTTCGACACTTCCTGGAGGCTCAGGCCTGCGGCATAGAGCACGAAATACGGCACATCGTCGCCGAAGGTCTCGCTGTCGAGGGTGCCGACCGACAGGTAGTCCAGGGCGCTGTCCAGGATTTCGCCAGAGTCGAGGAGGGCATGGATGACTGCCAGCGGTGACTTCCCGAGGCGGTGCACGTCGTGCACGAGGTCAAAGCGGAGCAGGAACAGCGACTTGTCCTGCCCCAGCAAGCGATCGACCTCAGCTTCATCGGCCTCGAGTTCGCGGCTCGAACCAGGGGCAGCGAATTTCAGGACCTTCGGACGCTCGCTGGGCCCCGGGGCATAGGCGGCCGCAAGTCCGATCAGGCCGACCAGTTCGT
Source organism: Rectinemataceae bacterium (assembly GCA_049317365.1). Taxonomy (GTDB): domain Bacteria; phylum Spirochaetota; class Spirochaetia; order Treponematales; family Rectinemataceae; genus CAIJMU01. The sequence continues at coordinate 24,901 of JBMOIK010000003.1, forward strand.
CGGCGATATCAGCCTGCTCCGATTCCTCGGGCGCATCGATGAGTCCTGACAGCCGGTCGAAGCCGCGGAGGAGGATGGTCACCACCTCGGGGTTCGGTGCCATCTTCCCGGTCCGGACGTGCTCAAGGACATTCTCGAGCTTGTGGGCGAGTTCCTTGATCACCTTGAAATCGAAGAAGCCGGCTCCGCCCTTGATGGAATGCGCCGCGCGGAAAATCTTGTTGATGAGGGCATCGTCGCGTGAGGCGCCCTGGCGCTCCAGTTCGACAAGATCCTCTTCGATCGAGGCCAGGTGCTCCCTGGACTCCTCAATGTACGATTGTACCAGTTCCTGGTCGTATTCCACCGTCGCCCCCCCTAGCCTAGCTTCAGATGGCGGTCGAGGCGCATCATCTTGAAGAGGCCCACCAGGTCCTCGTTGGCGCCGGTCACCCGGAGCGAGCGCCCCTGCGCGACCAGGCTGTTGGCGGCCGCGATAAGGAGGCCAAGTCCCTTCGAGTCTATCATCCTCACCGCCGACAGGTCGATGGTGAACTCCCCCTGGCTGGCCGCCACGAGACTGCGAAGTTCCTCTTTCACGGCGGGAACGCTGGCCGCCACGATGTCGGCTTGCGGGTTCCAGCTCCCGGTCCCGGTATTGTCCTGCATCGCCTGGTCCTCCCCGATGGCGAATTCCGCGACGAGTTTCCGTCCGCCATCCTCGTAGTGATAGGTATCCGAATATTTCGAGATGAGGTGGATGCCGCTCCCGGAGGTGCCCGCCTCGCGGGAGAGTTCCCGCTTCAGTTCGAGCTCCGGGTCAAAGCCGCAGCCCGCATCCTCCACCGAGAACAGGAGCCTCCCCGCGACAAGGGACAGGGTCACGTGTACGATCCTGGAGGGATCAAGCCCACAGCCGTGCTCGATCGAATTCTGGATCGCCTCGCGCAGCACGAGCTCGATGCCAAAGCGCCGCTCCCTGACCCCAAGGTCAGTGAGCCGCTGGTGGAGGAGCGAAATGAACTCCTTGACCGAGGCGTCCTCGGCGGAGATCCCCATGTCGAAGAGCTTCAGGTCAGCCATCACGCGTCTATCACCATGAGGAGGCGGTCGTCGCCGACCGGCCCTGCTGTCAGAATGGATGCCCGCACCGCCGAAAGCGCCTCATCCCGGGCCGACCTGGAGGCCTCGGAAACGGCGCGCTCGAGGCACCCGAGCCCTGTGCTCCAGGACTGCCCGCTCCGGAAGTCCTCGAGCACCCCGTCAGTGTAGAGCCAGTAGCGGTCACCCGCCTCGAGATGGAAGCTGCCCATCTGGAAGTGTGGTGCCTCGAAGGCCCCCAGTATATCCCCCTCGGTCCGGAGGTTCCGGCTCTCGCCTCCCTTTGACACGGCAAGGGCGGGAAAGTGTCCCGCGCAGGCGAAGGAGCCGCTGTTCGAGAGCCTGTTCAGGATGAGGTAGAAGGCAGTGACGTGCTGCCCGTCGTTGAGGTTGCGCCTCAAGGCCCGGTTCATGCTGTACATCGTCTCGCCCGCGGTGTTGAGTACCGAGGCGTTTTCCCGGAAGAGGGCCTTGAGGACTGAGGCCTGGAAGGCCGACTCGATGCCGTGGCCAGAGATATCAGCCACGAGGTAGCCGTGGATGCCAGGACTCAGCTCCACGATGTCGTACTGGTCCCCCCCGGCCTCCTCTGCGGCTTCGAAGAAGACCGAGCACTTCGCTGCCGGGAGGGCCTCGGCGTTGGTCAGGAAGGACTTGTGGGCGTCGCTCAGGGATCGCAGGCGCTCGGATTGCAAGGCTGCCAGCTGGAGGGCCTGGCGCGCCACCTTGAGGTGGACCTTTACCCGGGCGACCAGCTCCTCGGCGCTGAAGGGTTTCTGGACAAAATCGACGGCCCCGATCGATAGCCCCCGGACCCGGCTCTTCACGTCCTCGAGGCTCGTCACGAAGATGATCGGGCGTTCGGACAGGGAAGTAGTGGCGATGATGCGCTCGCAGAGCGAGAATCCGTCTCCGTCAGGGAGGATCACGTCGAGGAGGAGGAGGTCAGGCAGCAGTTCCACCGCCATTGAGTACCCTTCCGCGACGCTGCCCGCGATCCGCGAGATGAAGCCGTTGATCGACAGGATATGGGCCATCGTACTCGCCACCACCGGGGAATCGTCGACTATGAGGATGAGTGGCTGTTCTCTCGGAACGGCAAGGTAGCCACTTTTCATACGCCCCCTTGGTGCAGTAAGCAAACAAATTTCGTCAATTCGCGGCCCTTTGTCAAGTTTGCCTTTCATCACAGGTTCCCGATGCGCGTTGACAGATCCCACGACAGGCCGTAGCCCAGGAGATGCGAAGGTCTAGTCCAGTATCGTGATCTCCACCCGCCGGTTCCTCGCCCTGCCCTGGTCGTCTGTATTAGGAGCGATTGGCCTCGTTGAACCGAGGCCACGCCAGATGAAGCGCGAGGCGGGGATGCCCCGCTTCGAAAGGGCGTCGACGATGGCTTTGGCCCGCTGCTTCGACAGATCGAGCTCGCCCTGGGGCTTTCCCGCGCTCGCAGCGTGGCCCTCGACCAGGAAGCCGCGTCCGCCCGGGGCGGCGAGGAGGGCCTTCGCAATTGTGTCGAGCCTGCCGGACTCGCCGGTCAGGAGCTCTGTGGAGTCGGCCCTGAAACGCAGGTCCAGGATGCGGAGGACCACTCCGCCCTCCCCCTGGGCGATCTCGAGGTCGGGACCCGCGAGGGCGATGACGTCCAGCGGCGGCGCCCACAAGGGCGGCGCAGACAACGGCGGCGAAAGGCTCACTGCCGGCGCAGCTGGGGGAGCTGCTGCGGGCGGCCGCTCAGGGGCAGGCCCCGTAGGATGCGCCGGGTTTCCGCTGTCGGGGGGGATCCCGGGGTCGGTGCTTCTGGGCACGGGCACGGCGCCGAGCCTGTCCTTGAGGATGGCCACAAGGCTCCCCCGGTCGCCCCCATCACCGCCCTTCCAGAACACGAGGTTCGTGCCCGACCTCCTCTCGCTGCCCCCCTGGGCAAAGCCGAAGGTCTCGTCGAAGCTGTCCCGCAGGAAGATCGGAGCCCCGGTGTGGGCATCGAGCCTGATGTCGAGGTCATGGCTCCCTTTCGCCGTCGCGAGTCCGGCAACCGGGCCCTGGAGGCGTGTGGCGAACTTTGCCCGTACCTCGATGGAGTCGCGGCCGAGGTAGGGAGATCTCCCCGTGACGCGATACTCCGCGAGGAAGGGCAGGCGCAGGGCCTGGCCGCGGAGGGTGACGAGCCGTGTGCCCGGAGCGACGAAAGAAGCTCCAATTATGAGGTTATCGGAGGCTGGCACCCCTTCCTTCCAGCCTCCGGCGGGGAAGCCCCTGGGATAGCTTGCCCCTGCGATGTCGAGGAGCCCCTGAAGGGTGGGTGCCCGTGCGAAGCCGCCGCTGCCTTCCGCATGGTCGTCGCGGAGGCAGCCCAGGGCTCCGCTTGAGTAGCGCCCGCGCCCCGAAAGGTCGAGGCCCCGGGCCTCGGCGCGCAGGTCGCGGAGGGTCTCCTCGAGGAGGTACCAGTCACCGCTGCGCGTGACTCCGGGCTGTCCGGGGCGTGCTGCCTCGAGGGTGATCCGTGTCTCCCCCCAGGCGTGGCCGACATAGGCACCGTCCACCCAGCGCGAGAAATCGCTCCGTTCCGTGATATGTTCGGGCTCCTGTGCCTGCGCGGCGGCGGGTTGTGCCTGCGCGGCGGCGGGTTGTGCCTGCGCCATGACCATCGCGGCAATGAAACCACGTATCAATTTATTAGTTAGACACATAATGCGAGCATCCTGGAGAAGTGCTCCGGTCCCTCCCGGCGGAAGGAGCCGAGCTCAGGATCGCAGGAGCTGCAGGAATCGACGGAGAGCAGGGCCTCGATGCCCAGGCGCCGCGCGATGCCCAGGTTGGCGGCCCTGAGGTCAAGTCGTGGACCGCCCTCCTTCCCCTGGCCCTCCCTGACAACCGAGGCAGGTCCGAAGGCCTCCTCGAAGGCCAGGGCACGCTCCGGAGGCACCGTGTAGCAACAGGCTCCGATGGCGGGCCCGAGGATCACCGAAAGGTCTTCGGCCCGCGTACCGAAGCGCTCCGCGAGGGCCCGGACTGCCACCTCGAGGATGCCCGTCCCCTTCCAGCCCGAATGGAGGACGCCACGCGCCCCCGAAGCGCTGTCCCAGATCCAGATCGGCATGCAGTCGGCGACCGTGATGCCCGTGGCGAAGCCTCCGGAGAGGGCTCCCGCCAGCAGGATGCCATCCCGCCCCTCGGAGCCGTCTGGCCCTCCGTCACCGAAGTCGAGGCCCTGGAGCATGGCCGCATCCCATTCAGCGGGCAGTTCAGCCGTCGGCAGTCCCTCTGGCAGCGCCTCGATCAGTCGGACACGGCGGGTATGGTGGAGTTCAGTAGCCACCATTCGCTCCGGGGCGAGGCCCATGGCCGCAAGGAAGGCATGGCGCTCAGGGTTGGCTTTGTCGAGGAGGTAGCGCATGGAGCCGGCAGCGCGGAGGCTGAGCAGCGCGCGGGGTCGCTGGGGGAGAAAAGCCGCCCGGGCCGTCGCGGGAATCGGGAAGCTGAATTCCAGGTGGTCGGGAGCGGAAGCCGCCTGCGAAGCCGCGGCCGCCTGCAAAGCCGCTCGCCCAGCCTCGGCCTCCCTCATGCTATGCCCAGTTCGAGTCCGGACAGCTCCTCAAGCAGGGCAATCGCCGTCTCGCAGGTAGCCCGCGTAGCATCGAGGGACTTGAGGAAATCACGGTTGGCGCGGCCGTCCACCGCCGAGAGATTCTGGAGCGAATCGTAGCGACCCCCGGCCTCGCCCTTGAGCACTCCCTGAAGCACCCTCGTCATGGTGATGAGGGCGATTGCGGAATCCCGGAGCATTCCCTCAGCCTCCTCGTCGATGGCACGCCGAAGCGCATCGATCTTTCGACGCCTTGAATGGAGAGGCGCGATCTCTTTATGGGCCTGGATCCACGCCCTCCCGTGCTCCCCATCGGATCCAAGCTTCCCATCGAAAGCCTGAAGCCGCTCATGGAGCCTGAGCAGGCTATTGTAGGCATCGGTAAACTCGATCCGGTTGTCTTTCCGATAGAATTCCCCTTCGAGAAGGAGAAGCTTGAGGGGGCGATTCATCTCATGGATGAAGGGCCCCTGGCTCAATCCCTCGAGGAGGGCCAGGGGCAACTCGTAGCGCATGGGTGGCCCGTCGTCTATGCCCTCGCGGGCGATGTTCACGAATACGGGCATCTCCCGGTTGCCAAGGAAGGTCCGGATCTCCTGGGCGAGCTCGCGGTTGCGGCTTTCGACCTTGAAGGCTTCGAGCTTGGCCTCGATGCGCTCTTTCCAGAAGCTCCTGAAACTCAGGAACCAGTCCTCGCCGCCCGGGAGTTCCCTGGGCACGTAGGCCGGATCCCCGGCGACAAGCCTGAGCATGGCGGCAATCGGAACCTTGGAATTGAAACTCCTGATGCCCTGGAGGGCCGCAGCCCCAGCCTGGAAGTCGGCACCCATGACCGACTCCGCATCGAAGTCCGGCTGGATCATGGCTTCCTGGGATGCGGTGACGAAGAGCGCCTCGAGGAGTTCCGTCGAGGGAGGGAGGGCAATCGAGTAAAGGAGGTCCCCGAGTTCGAGGAGGAGCTCGCGGGTGGAGGAAAAGCTGGCCCCGACAAAGCCGCCAGGCTGTTGCTTCCAATGCCCCAGGAGGCGATCGAAGAGAAAGCCCGAGAGGCTTCTCAGGAACATGAGGCTGCGGAGGTCGGTGTAGATCGAACGGCGACGGTCATCCGTCATCGACCTGAGGATGTCCTCCCAGGCAGCGAGCACTATGGTCCTGGTCTCATCGATGCTGATGCCAGCCTCGGTACGGGTGAAGGGATCGGTCTCCGAGACGATGCGACCGTGTATTTCGGGGAGCTGGATCGAGACGAGGCAGGCGATGAAGGCGCCCTTGTCCTGGTCGATGCTCCGCGCAAAGAGATCGGCGAACCAGCGGGCCGAGTCGCGGAGGCCGCGGAGCTGTACGGCGAAATCCTCGAGGAGAACGCCTCTTTTCCAGTCGATGAGGCCTGGACGCAGGGAATCGAGCTTGCCGACCATCTGCTTGAGGACATCTTCGGTCTGCAGCTGTTCAACGCTCTTTCCGCTGAAGAGTTTGCGGAAAAAATAGACAAAGCGGGACAGGAGGGTCAGACCCTTGTCATCATCCTCGCCAGGGGGAACCTTGCTGGTCGAGGCCGAGTCGGGAGGGATGAGCGGCTCCATGGAAAGCCCGGCGCCACGCCGGATCCTATCGAGGAGTTCCCTGCGCTCCGTGCTGGATAGTTGGGCGGAGAGGGTGTCGAAGACATGGGGAGCCGGCATCTTTCAATGGTACGGCAGTGAGGCGTTCTTGGCAATCGTGACCGTGTCCGCAGTGACGCGTTCCCGGCGTCCCGTGACAGGGTGGGGAAACTCGAGGGCTACCGCTTCAAGGGCCAGGGCCAGGCCGCTCTGGCCTCCATACAGGCTGTCGCCGAGGAGGGGCAGGCCTATCCACGCAAAGTGGGCCCTGACCTGGTGCCGGAAGCCTCTGGCGAGGCGGACGGATGCGTGGAAGCTCTGACCCCGGACCTCGGCCGCCCCGATCTCTGTTCGATAGAGCCTGGGCGGTGAGCCTCGGCGATGCGCTCGCGGGACCTTCTCGCCCGGGGACAGACAGGCGACACGCGCGCCTCCAGGCCCATAGGCACGGAAGCGGCACAGTATGGAGCCGCCTGAGGCGAGACCAGGCAGGGTGGCTGGGTTGGCGAGGGCCTCAGCCCAGGTCCCAGGGTCGAGGCCCAGAGGGCTTCCCCGGAGGGGCTGCGACCCCGGCACGCCATCAAGGCTTGGGCTGGCTTCGAGCGTGTAGGTCTTGAGGACTGTCAGGGCATCCTGGGCTGCCCTAAGCCTGATGAAGGCCTCCTGGCTGCGCGCGAAAAGGAGAAGGCCTGCCGTTTCGAAGTCGAGGCGGTGGAGGAGGCCCGCCTCAGCCTCTGGCCCGCTGCCTTGGCCACGGCCAAGGTCGGGGAAGCGATCCAGGACCCAGTCCACGAGGTTCGGCCCACCGCCGGCGCCGAGGGCTGCCGAGTGGAGATGGTGGGGCTTCCATACAACGATGATCGAATCGTCGATGGCGACAATGCGCGGTTCGGCCATGCGCCATCCTATCTGCAGACAGCCCGCTCTGCCAGCGGAAAGTGGGGACGGGGAGTAGGCTCTGCCCCGCCAAGGATGACAATGCACAAAGGCCGGGAGATCGGACATAAGGCCCAGGGCGACGGCGGCCGATACTTGAGGGGCGGAGGACTCTATAGATGCGGAAGGAAGCTGGATCTTCAGGACAGTTTGTGCGCAGGCTCACTGCCCTGGTGCTGGTCTCCCTGGCGATGGCTCTCGTCGGGGCGCAATCAGCCTCGAAGACGACGACACCCCCGTCTACCCCAAAGGCGGCCACCACCTCGCCGGCAACAGCCACGAACTCAGCATCGGCTTCCAGCGCGGCAGGCCTCCCCAAGGGTTTTTCCGACATCGAGCTTGGCATGGGCCGAGACGAGGTCATCGCCAAGCTCATGGCCAATCCGCTCTTCGCCTGGCGCGGTCCCGAGGATGTCTCCCTCCTCTCCTCGCCCAACCAGAGCCTCATCGAGGTTGCGGGCCTCTCCTTCATCCGCCGGGCCTTCTTCCAGTTCCTCGACGGCAAGCTCTGGGTCATCATCCTGAACCTCGCCCCCGACCGCATCGACCACTACTCCATTTTCGCAGAGCTCTCGGCCAAGTACGGCGACCCAGCCCGCCTCGACCCCCAGGCCGCAACCTGGGAAAACGCCAGTATCCGGATGGCCCTCGAACGCCCCCTCACCCTCCGCTACCTCGACCTCGGCATCCTGGGAAAACTCCGGGACGCTGGCGCTGCCAAGGCTTCGGTCGAAGAGCTTGAACGAAGGGATTTCCTCGGAGGGCTGTAGTCCGACTTGTGGCCCCGCAGCGGTACCACGCGTTGGAGAACGCCCGGAAAGCCACCGTGTTTGCCAAACCACGCACGCGGCAGTACACTCCCTTCATGGACAAGCGGCAGCATTTCATTCCAATCGTTCTTGCCATTTTGATCCCCGCAGGCTGTACCTTCGCAATTGATCCATCCTTGGCCTCGCGCCTCACGCGCCCGGACCAGGAGCTTGTCTTGGTCGATACAAGCCTTCCTTCAGCCTATTCTCGTGGTCTGGCCGGAACGCTGTCGGTGGCCTCAGAACCGAGTCGCGACCTCAAACCCATCTCAGGTCTGAAGATACTTCTTCGTGCGGAGGTGGCCCCCCCCGTAGCTTCCGATGGAACGCCGCTCCAGGCTTCGCATATCGCCATTTCGAGCAATGGAAAGACAGCCTATGTGGCCTCTATGCAGCGGGGCGAGGCGAAGTTCGCTGGGCTGGACGTTTTCGATGTCTCAAACCCCTCCTATCCGAAACTCCTTTCGAACGAGCTCTTTCCAGGCGGTGACATAGCTGCCCTCGCCCTTGACGAAAAAACCCTCTACCTCGCCGGTTCCAAGGACGACTCAAGGGGCAATGCCTGGGTCCTCTCCCTCCCGATCCAGGCCAATGGGGTCGTGGCAGCAGCGTATCGGGAGCGCCACCTTCCCGGCCGGGGCAAGCATCGCGGGCTGGCCTGACCTCCTCGACGCAGCGCGGGGTGGGAAGCGCGGCGGAAATCCTGACGTAGAGTGAGGGAGTCTTGAACATCGAAAAGCTGGGCATCCATGGCTTTGCGTCCCTTGCCTCGACGAAGGGCGGCGGCTTTCTTTCCTACCTGCTGACCTTCGCTCTGGTCGGTCTGGCCTTTGCTGTGCGCCTCCTCATCGCGCCGGTCAGCGCGGGTCTCCAATACCTTACTTTCTTCCCGGCGGTTACCCTTGCCTGCATCGTCGGCGGATACCGAAGGGGCCTCTTTGCCACAGCCATGGGGCTTGTCCTCGCCACGTTCATCTTCACTCCACCCTACTTCTCGTTCTCCTTCACGGTCCTGACAGCGAGCCTCTGGTCCAACCTCGTGTTTCTTGCCGATGGCTTGATAGTCTCCTTTTCCATCGAGACCATGCACCGCTTCAGGCGGCGTTCAGAGGCCGTGCTTGAGGAGACAGTCGAGACAAAACGTCGTGTGCAGGACCTCAACGAGGAATTGCGGCGACGAGTGCTCGAATCGGAGCGGCATGGCCTGGAGCTCCGCCGCTTCGAGGCCATTGTCGCCTCTACGGATGACGCGGTCATCAGCAAGTCCCTCGAGGGGACCATCCAGAGCTGGAATGCGGCCGCGGAAAGGCTCTTCGGCTATTCAGAGGAAGAAGTCATCGGAAAGCCCATGACCATCTTCTTTCCCCCCGATCGCCTGGACGAGGAAGCGGCAATCCTCAAGCGCATATCCCAGGGAGAACGGATCGAGCATTTCAGGACTGTGCGGGTTCACAAGTCAGGAAGCCTCGTCGAGGTTTCCGCGACAATCTCGCCCGTCCGGGATGCCTCAGGCAGGGTGGTGGGTGCCTCGAAGATAGCCCGGGACATTGGCGAAGTGATGCGCTACGAACGGGAACGGGAGGAGTCCAGCAAGCAACTTGAGTCGCAGCTGGCTGAGATCACCATGCTCAAGAACAGTCTCCAGGAGCAGGCCATCCGGGATCCGCTCACCTGTCTCTTCAACCGGCGTTACCTTGTGGAAACCCTCCCCCGCGAGCTTGCCCGTTGCCTGCGCGAAGGTCAGGATCTTTCCCTCGTGATGGTCGACATCGACCACTTCAAGCGAACCAACGATACCTACGGGCACCAGGCGGGCGACGAGGTTCTAAGGGTTGTGGCCAGGCTGCTCAGCGAGTCGGGCCGTGGAAGTGATCTGCAGTGCCGCTTCGGCGGAGAGGAGTTCGTTCTCGTCATGCCAGGCATGTCCACGGCGCAGGCCCGTGAAAGGATGGAGGGGCTTCAGATGGTCCTCGCCGGGTCTCCCATAGCGAATGGGGACTCCCTGATCTCCATCACCTTCTCCGCAGGGATAGCCGCCGCCCCGGCCAATGGCCAGGACATGGATGCCCTGATCAAGTGCGCGGACGAGGCCCTGTACCAGTCGAAGAGCGCCGGACGCAACCGGGTGACCTGCTTCGGCACTGCCCCAATAATTGACATTCCGGCGATCTTCGCCCCATAGTGAAGCCATGAAACGGCCACTTCTTTTCGCATCCGTTGCGGTTTTCCTACTCTTTTTCAACTCCTGTGTCATATTCCAGGCCGCCCGGGCAGTGCAGGGCATCCAGGAGGCCCTGACAGCCGAGTCCGATTTCGGGCTCGCTGCCGGGGCCCTGCCGACCCTCATCAAGGTCCAGGAAGGGCTTCTGGCTGCCAGCCCCGAGGACCAGGGAACCATCGTCGGCACAGCCCAGCTCTATATCATGTACGGCAACGCCTTCGTGCAGGGTCCCGCCCAGGACCTCCCCTCCAGCCAATACGAGAAAAAGCGCTCCGAGGACCTCCGTGCCAGGAACCTCTACCGCCGCGCCTTTGTCCTCCTTGAGCCCGCGCTCAACCGGAAGGCAGCCGGCATCGTGGAGACCTTCCGCAAGGGCCAGATCGAAAAAGACGGCCTTCCGGCCGGAGCCAAGGCCATGCTTACCAGGTTCGGCAAGGCCGATGTCGCCATGATGTACTGGTCTGCGGCTTCCATCCTGGCGGCCTTCTCGATCGATCCCCTGGACATGCGCGAGTCCTCCATCGTGAGCCTCGCGAAGGCCTTCATGGACCGCGGTCTTGAACTCGACCCGGCCTATGACAATGGTACGCTCCAGGACCTCGCGGTCTCGGTCTATGGCTCCTTCCCTCCTGAGCTCGGAGGCGACAAGGCCAAGGCCGAGGCAGCCTTCAGGAAGGGCCTGGAAATCACCGGTGGAAAAACCCCGGGCCTCTATGTCACCTACGCGGCCACGATCTGTGTACCCAACGACGACTATGCGGGCTTCAAGAAGAACCTCGACCTGGCCCTCGCCATCGACCCCGAGGCCAATCCCAGATCGCGGCTCATGACCCTCATCACCCAGAACAACGCCCGCCGCATGCTC
>JBMOIK010000004.1:0-35697 GCA_049317365.1 Rectinemataceae bacterium
TTTTGCCATATCGAGTAGCCCGTCCTGCCTGCCGCCCTGTGTTCTGCCACATACCTTCCGCTGTCTCCAGCAGGCACGACAGGTATCCATTCCCAGGCCTGCACCGCTGGTTCCTTGGCTATATGCGTCGCGAAGGTGCGGAACTGCGCTTCAGTCACCGCGGGGTCAGCCAGGAAGAGGGCTGCCATACCCTCGAGACTCTCGCTCGAGATGTCACGGAGCCGATCCGCAAGCACCGAGGTCCGCACGGTCGCGAACTGGTCGAAGGCGCGCTTCCTGTCGGAAACCTCGGTCTGGTGGAAGACCAGCACTATGCTGAGGCTCAGCACGAGGCCAGTGGCTCCCACCGTCCCTGCCTCAATGTGACGCATCCAGGGTGGACGCCTGTCGCCAAGACGGCTACGTCGAAGGCGCAGCAATTTGCTGGCGAGTATGAAGGCAAAGACGGCAAGGAAGAGGATGGTCGGGGTCAGCGCAGCCAGTAAAAGTCGCCCGTACCAGGCACCCGCGTCGAGATCGACTTGCAGCACTGCGACCGTACTCCGGCGGGCCTCGTCGATGATGGGGATGGTTGCGGAAACCCAGGTGCCCCTGCTGTCCTGGATTGGCCCCCCAAGCGCGGGAATCGCTGTTCGGAAAACTCCGAGCAGGGAGGGGGCTACGGAGGAGCGGATCTGGCCAGGGAGAGATGATGATGAGGAACCCGCAGGCTCGCTGTCGACATAAAGGAACATGCTGTTATCGGCCCTTCGGCCGATGATGGAGACAAAGCGGATGAGGGGATCTCCCTCGCGGAGGAGTCCGAGTTGGCCCTTGATCCGCCAATAGACTGGGTTGTCGAGGTCTGTATTTGTGCCCTGAAGGCTGTCGATGAGGCTGGAGGGAATGGTTTCACCGGCCATGATGACGTTCCGGAGCGAGTCTGCCCGCAACTCACTGTCAGCTCCCTTTACGCTGATGACGGTTATGGCAAGGCCCAGCAGGCTTGTCGCGACAAGGAAGAGGATCGTCAGCCCAGGCTTCTCCCGCTGGGGCTTCGAGGGCCTGCGCCTGGGCTTCACTGCGGCACCTGCTCAGACCCGTGGCTCATAGTGCGAGTCCTGAAAGGAGAGCTGGCAGGCGAAGCCCGATGTCGCATCGAAGTCAAGCTGCCCCTTGAGCTGGCTCTCAGCGAGATCGACGATACTATGCAGTCCCAGTTTTCCGTCCCGCCGCGGATCGAAACCGGGAGGAAAACCCACCCCGTCGTCGGAGAAGCGCAGGTTGATGTTTCTGTCACCTGTCTGAGCGAGGCTGATGCGTATCGTTCCGCCGCTACGCCCTGGGAAGGCATGCCTGAGGGAATTGGAGAGGAGCTCGCTCAGGATGAGTCCGCAGGGCAGGGCGCTGTCGAAGATGACGCTGATCTCCTCCAGCTCGGTGACGAAGGAAACCGATCCCGGAGCCACGCCAAGCGCCTTCATGACGAGACCGATGAGATCCGTGATGTAGTCTGCGAGGTTGAGATGGGAGAGGTCCTGGGCGTCCAGGAGCTTCTGGTGCACCAGGGCCAAGGAGCCGATGCGGACCTGGGTCTCCTCGAATGCGGCCTTCATCCTCTCGTCGTCATAGGACTGGGCCTGGAGGTCGAGCATCCCGATGATGACCGACATGTTGTTCCTCGTGCGATGGTACAGTTCGCGGAGGAGGACTTCTTTTTCCGCGAGCGCCTTCCGGATCGAGTCCTCGGCCTTGCTCCGCTCTGTGATGTCGAGTGACGAGATCAGCACCCGCGAGAGGTCCTCCTCGTGGCCGGGTTGGACGATCAGGGAGAGTTCCGTGAGGATGCGCTGGCCGCGAAGGTTCCGGAGAGGGAACTCTGCATGGAAATGGGTCCTGCCCTCGGCCAGCGTGGCGAGTTCCTCCCGGAAGACCGAATAGGATTCCACGTCGAAGATATCGGGGAGGGAAGGCGACAACTCGGCCTTTTCCCTGGCACCGAGCAAGATGACGCTCGCCTGGTTGACGTCGATGATGCGGATCAGGCCAGCCAGCCTCCGGACTTCCTCCGGGTGTTGCAGCAGGTACTCCCTGATGTCGGGTATTCCCTGTGAGCGAAGGATGTCGAACTCCGCCTTGATGGCCGAGAAGTCCTCTTCCCAGATCGCGGTCGGCGAGTCCTCGAAGAGGGATCGATACCGCGCCTCGCGGTCACGCTGCTTCTTCGCCTCCCGCTTGCGCTCGGTGACGTCGCGGAGGATGACGAGGGTATAGTGATTCTCCGCAGCAAAATAGGATGAGACCCGTACTTCCAGGTCCCGCTTCGAGCCGTCGCGGCGCAGGGCGACGATCTCGTAGTCCGAGGATGCCTCGCTCTGGTTCCGGATCCTGGCTTCCATGTTGGCGGCCACCAGGTCCCTGCTTTCTGGGGCGACGCGGTCGAGGATGGGAGTTCCCATGAGTTCGTCGGGGCTGGAAAAGCCGAAGAGGAAAGCGAAGGCCGCGTTGACGTAGGTGTAGCTTCCCTGCAGCGAGATTCCGATCGCATCCCTGGAGTTGTCGAGGATGCTCCAGGGGATGGTTCGGGACCTCTCTTCCCCTGGGTGGGGGAAGGGTTTGGGCGGAGTCCCATCGGCTGTTGATTGGGGAGCCTCTCGGCGGATTTCCATGCTGCCTCTTGAAGGAATCCTGTTTGAGCCTGTGCCGGGTGGGGCACTTCGAAGTCCGGAGCGGGATCGTTCTCGCCTCGACCGGGAGCGGCAACACTAGGGCGATTCGAAGGCTTTGTCAAACCCGCCCTGCCTCAGGGCAGCAGCTTCCCGCCCTTCACCACCCTCGCCACCTGGTTCATGCCCACGTTGTAGGCGAGGTGCCTGTAGGAGGGCGCGTCGAGGACCAGGAGGTCAGCGCGTTTGCCCACCTCGATGCTGCCCCTGCTGTCTGCCAGGCCGAGGGCCGCGGCTCCACCCAGCGTGGTGGCGGTCAGGGCTTCTTCAAGCGAAAGGCCCAGGTACAGCACGGCAATCGCAAAGATGAGGGGGAGGGCCTGGCTGTAGCAGGAGCCGGGGTTGAGGTCAGAGGCCAGGGAGAGGGCGCAGCCTGAGTCGATCATGAAGCGCGCGTTCGCATAGGGTTCACGGAGGGAAAAGGCCGTGAGGGGGAGGTTGGTCGCCACCACCCCCGCCTTCGCCATCCTCTCAATGTCGGCGGGAGCGGCTTTCAAAAGGTGGTCCGCGCTCGTCGCCCCGAGTTCAGCTGCCAGGCCCGCCCCACCGATGCGTTCGATCTCGTCGGCGTGGAGCTTCAGGCCAAAGCCCAGGTCGGCGGCCGCCTCGAGGTACCGCCGCGAATCGGCGAGCTCGAAGACCTTCCTCTCGCAGAAGACGTCGCAGAAACGGGCGTAGCCCTGGGCCTTCACGGCAGGCAGGACCTCCGCGATCACGAAATCCATGTAGTCCGAGGCCCGGCCCTCGAACTCGGGCGGCGTGGAGTGGGGACCCAAAAAAGTGGGTACTATGTCTATCGGCTGGGATTCCGAAAGCAGGTGCATGGCCTGTAGCTGCCGGAGCTCCGTGTCGAGGTCGAGTCCGTAGCCCGACTTTCCCTCGACGGTGGTGACCCCGAGGGCGAGCATCTTCCCGAGGCGCCTGCTCCCGGTCTCGACGAGTTCCTCGACTCTGGCCGCGCGCGTGGCCTTCATGCTCGTGCGGATGCCCCCGCCCCGTCTGTGGATCTCCATGTAGGGCAGTCCCCCCGCCCGCCAGAGGAACTCCTCGTCGCGGAAGCCGCCGAAGACAAAGTGCGTGTGGCTGTCCACAAAGCCGGGTATGACCGCGCTTCCGCCAGCGTCGAGCGTCGGCATTCCCACGCTTGCGCGCGCGAGTTCCCCGGCGGCCTCATATTCCGCGCGCGTCCCGACCCAGGTGATGATCCCCTCGCGTGCGATGACCACCGCGTCCCCGGTGACTTCCACCCGGCCCATGGCCTGTCGTCCCCGGGGCGGCCCGAATCCGATCGGCGTCGCCAGCTCACCGATATTCGTAATTATGATGGAATTGCTGCCTGCGCCGGAGCGGCCCCCGCCAGGGTCGGCGCTCATTCGGCGACCATGAGGATGGCCGACCAGGCCAAGAGGGCTGCCAGGACCAGGTTGAAGGCCAGCATCTTTATTCCGCTCCCGAGAAGGCGGGAGATGGCGGTGCCGGTGATGCACCAGAGGTTGATTGAGGTGAATCCGACCAGGGCCAGGCCGAGCGCCGAAAGCACGGCCTTCTGCCAGGAGCCCAGGAGGATCGCGGGAAACATTCCGAAAATCGTGATTCCATACAGGATCACCTTCACGTTGATCAGCTGGAGGAGGAGGCCGGCCACAAAGGAAAAACCGCTGGCCGAAAGCTTGGCCGGACTGTCACCCTTGTCAGCCTTCCCGTGAAGGAAGAGCGAGACCGCGAGATAGAGCATGTAGGCAAAGCCCAGCCACTTGAGCCAGGGGATGACGGGGGCGAAGGCCCCCTGTATGGCCGCGTTGAAAAGGCCCGCGACGAGCATGGTGATGAAAAAGCCCGCCGTGATTCCCAGGAGGAAGGACAGCGAGCGCTGGTATCCGATGGCGGAACCGGCGGCCGTCGCCGACAGGTTGTTCGGTCCCGGCGTAAATGTCGTAACTAATACATAGGTAGTGAAGGCCGCTGTCTGGAGGTCCATGGTTCTGCCTAGCCCCGGAACAGGGGGTCGAGCCCGATGGTGCCGGAGAGTTCCTCCCTGAAGGCCGGATCCCCGGTCTTCGCAAGCCGAGATTCGACACGCGCCAGCTCAGCCCGGACCCGCCTCGAGGTCGGGCCCTGGTCGTCGCCACGCTCCTTCAGGAAGTTCCCGAGGTATCGTGCTGCGGCTTCCATCCTGGCTTGCTCGCCGGCTGCGAAGGCCTCGAGGCGGGCGGCGTACCAGCGGGAGGCCAGCACCGATTTCCGCGTGAACAGGCCCCTGATCGAGGGATCGTCGAGGCCCAGGCCCTCGCAGCTGCCCTCGGCCATGATGTGGAGGAGGGCCCTAAGCGGAGGTATCGCGCTGCGGTCGGCCGATCCGTCCTCGATGTAGGCTTTCGCAGCCTTGGCCTGGGCCCGTGCGATGTTCTCGACCCCGGCGGCGAAGTCGGGCAGGCCCTGGAGTTCGGGCCGGAGCATCTCCTCCGGGAAGACCGTCACGGGTGTGTCGAAAATCCTTCCTAGGTAGGTGCTTGCAAACAGGGCAGTGATCCGCCAGCCCAGGCGGCTTGCGGGGATGATCCTTCCCTCGAAGCTGAAATCCTGGACGCGCTCGAGGTAGCCCTTGCTGATCATGGTGCCCGTGTCGCGCTCTTCGGGCGTGAGCCGGGACCAGAGCTCCGGCACGAGGAGGGAGATGTCGTGCTCGACGCGGAAGCCCCTGCCGATGTGTCCTGCTGCCGTGGTGAAACCGTCATGGCCGGCGAGGATGAAGGAAAGGAGCAGATTATTGAGGTCAGTAGTGGGAACAAGGGCGTTGAAGGGACCCTTGGTGAGGGCTCCCTCGCTGCCGGCACCCGTGGTCGAGGGGCTCTTGCCCGTCAGCGAGCAGATCAAGTCCATGAAGAGCTCGGGGAGTTCCTGGTAATGGATGGGTCCGTAGACGGCCAGCGGGAGGATGCCCGGCTCCGCGGGGTTGTTGCGCCTGCCGGGCAGCAGGGAGTGGACCGGGTTGAGGACGGGCTGCCCGATGGGGATGCCCCGGAAAAGCCGCGTCCCGAGCTCGGCGAGCCAGTTGCCCCGGGTGTCCACGAGCGAAGGGTCTAATTGAAGGTATCGGGGGTTCTTCGTGGGCTTGCCATCCACGAGGCGGACCTTGTCGCTCGCCACGAACCAGCGGTGCCTGCCGTCGGCGGCAGCGGCCTGGATGAAGGCCCGCATCGGGTCGCTGTACTCGGAGAAGGTCACCACCTTCTCCACCATGCGTGCTGCCTTGAGGCGCGGCAGGGCGTCGAAGTTGGAGATGAAGTTGTCGTTGCGGGCGAGGTCCTCCTCGGCCTTGCGGTCGTAGCCGCGCAGCACCGCGTCGTCGGGGCGCTGGAAGAATCGCGCCTCGCAGTTCCTGGCGAACTTGACCGACTGGCCGGGCTTGACCCACCAGGGCAGGCCCGAAAGGCCGGCGGCGGGAACCGTCACGCTCACCGTGATGTCGTCCTCCCACTGCAGCTTGACGGCTGGCATGAAGTCCTGCCGCAGCTTGAAGGTCCGCTGCTTGCCCGAGGCGTCGCGGCCCACCCTGAGGTAGGAGCCCTGCACGACGCGGCCCCCGAACTTGATGATGTTGCCCGGGGCTCCGTTGACCGCGTCGACGGTGAAGCGCGACTCCCAGTCGTTGCCCCACTCCCTGCGCCAGAAGCGCTTGATCAGGAACACCAGGGCCTTGATGCGCTCAGGGATCGAGCGGAGCCACGCGTTGTGCGCATCCGTGTAGAGCGTGGAGGGCGACAGGAGCTTGATGACCGAGCCGAGCGAACGCGCAGGAGAGAGGATGGCCCTGTGGTCCTCGCGGCGCTCAGGATCGTGTTCGCGGAAACGGTGCGCGTAATCGCCCTCGATGATGCCACGCACCATCGCCATGTCCGCGTCGAAGTCGCCGGTGGTCAGGGGGTAGTAGGCGATCGCGTCCGAGATCGACTTCGAGATCTCCGACTTCCCGCCCCCCGACACGGTGCAGGGCTTATGGCAGAGGAGTCCCTCGGCAGCCTTGCCGACGAGGCGCCAGGCCCCCGAACCGGGATGGCGGTCCATGCGCACCTGGTAGCCCGTGGGATGGACGTAGATCTCGTTGGGAAGCACGCCGAGCGTGCACTCCTGTCCATCGCGTTTCCATCGCGCGCGCTGGTCCTCGAGGGAGATGACCGCGTCGCCGGGGAGGTAGACGATGTCGGCAAAGCGCCGGTCGACCCCGTGCCCGTCGGGGAACCACTCCACCGCCTCGCCCATGAGCTCGCGGACACGCCCGATGCCGTGGCCCTGGGCGCGCAGGTCGAGATCGGGCACGAATCGCGTGCCGATGCTGTAGGCAGGGAAGACCAGGGCGCCCCCCGAGTGCTCCTCCTCCGCCAGCCCGTGGAGGTTGGCCGAGTAGGAGATCTGGGTCTTGACTTCCTTTTTCGCGTAGCCGAAATAGTTGTCCGCAATGATCGACACGATGATGCCCCGCTCGTCCCGGGCGGTGATCTTGAAGGCCTTGCCCTCGTTGTACAGCTCCCCGGGATCCTTCCATGCCATGCCGTCCCGGCGCTGGCGCTCCGTCGCGTCCTCCCAGGCGGGAAGTCCCAATTGGGCCTTGGTCATGGAGACCAGGTGCGTTGCCAGGATGATGCAGCCCGAGTGGCCCGTCCAGTGCATCGGGGCGAGGGCCGCGTCGTTGTCCGGCACCCAGGGGTCGCCCGAGTTGCCGAAGATGCTCTCGATGAAGTCGAGGCTCGCAGCCAGCGAGCCCGGCGCGAAGAGGCGTATCTCCATCGCGCGCTCGTCCGAGAAGCCAGGGACCTCGGGCAGCACCGGGGGCCGTATGAGGAGGGACAGGAAGCAGCGGGCGGGCTCCGCACCGGTTGCATTGAAGGGAAGGCGCATGAGCTCTGCAGGAGGCGCGAGGGCAGCTGCCAGGAGCCGGGCGAAGGCAATCTTGGGCACGGTCTTCTTGTCGGGAGGGACCGGCAGCCCTCCCTCCGTCACATGGAAAACACCTTCAGTAGTACGACGATCGTTCGAGGGATTGTGGAGGATGCCGTTGCGGACTCGCCAGCTCGAGAGCGTGGGCGACTGGTGCTCGTGGGCGTCGGGCGGCAGCGACAGCTCGCGTCCCATGCCGTAGCGGTCGAGGACGAAGGTGTTGGCGGGCAGGCGCGGCACGGGGGCGCCTGAATCTGCGAGGTAATCGTCGAGGAAGGCCTGGATGCGGGCGTCGGAGGGGGGAAGCCGGTCGCCCAGGAGGCGGTTCTTCTCGCGGAGGTTCTCGAGGGTATCGGAGGCCAGTTCGACGAGGGAGGTGCCCTCTTTTACATAGAGGGGCAGGCCGAGGGTTGCCAGCTTGATATCGATGTAGGAGACGAGGCGGCCATGGTCCCGCTCGGAACTCCTGTCGAGGCCGATCCCGAAATCTCGTTTGATGGGCATTGAAACTCCCTTTGCCGCCGGGCTGAAGCCCGATTCCTGTCCGGTGGTTCGGCCCATCGTAGCGAAAGGGGGCTGTTCTGGTCGAGGGGGCATTGTGATACCATTATATATAGTGTCATGGAACGCGCCCTGCCCAGGCCTGGCCTCGCTTGACTGGCCTCGCTTCACTGGCCTCGCTTGACTGGCAGCCCGACAAATCACAGAGTAGAGATGGTATTTTCAGGACTCCCGGAGGTTTCCCCTGTCTTTGATCACCCCTGCCCCGAACGACAGCGGCGTGCGCATGCCGAGTGCCGGGCACAGGCTGCGCGACATGCGCCTCCTCTTTGCGACGCGCTCCCTCCGGATGTTCTCCTATGGCTTCCTCTCGGTGGTCCTCGTCCTCTACCTCGCGGGCCTGGGCTTCGACGAGTGGCGCATCGGGCTTCTCCTCTCGCTGACCCTCCTCGGCGACACCCTCATATCCCTCTTCATCACGACGAGGGCCGACCGCTTCGGACGGAGGAAGATGCTCATTCTTGGGGCCTTCCTCATGGTCGCGGCAGGCATTCCCTTTGCACTCTCGGGCAGCTTCCTGGTGCTCGTCATCGCCGCGACGATCGGCGTGATCAGCCCCTCCGGCAACGAGGTCGGGCCCTTCCTCGCCATCGAGCAGGCAGCCCTTTCGCAGACCCTCCCCGACGAGCGGCGGACAGCCGTGTTTTCCTGGTACAACCTCACGGGTTCCTTTTCGACAGCCTTCGGAGCGCTCGCCGGAGGATGGACTGCCCAGCTCCTTCAAGGAGGGGGAATGGGCTCCGTCGCCAGCTATCGTGTCCTGGTGTTTGCCTACGCGGCCGCCGGCCTCGTCCTTGCAGCCGGATTCCTGGGACTGTCCGCCTCGGTGGAGGCTCCGGCCAGTACTTCGCCCGTCGGCAGGCTCGGGCTGGGCACATCGAAGAAGATCGTCCTGAAACTCTCGGCCCTCTTTTCCCTCGACGCCTTCGCCGGGGGCTTTGTGATCCAGAGCCTCATAGCCTACTGGTTCCATGTCCGCTTCGGAGCCCAGCCGGGACTATTGGGGACGATATTCTTCCTGGCCAACATCCTGGCGGGCATTTCCGCCCTGTCGGCGGCGGGCCTTGCCAGGCGCTTCGGGCTGATAAATACGATGGTATTTACCCATATTCCGTCCAACGTGTTACTGATCCTCGTGCCCCTCATGCCGAACCTGCCGTTGGCCATCGCGGTCCTCCTGTTGCGCTACAGCATCTCGCAGATGGACGTGCCTACCCGGCAGTCGTACACGATGTCCGTCGTCAGCCCCGGGGAGCGCTCGGCCGCAGCGGGCATCACCGGCATCGCTCGCACCACCGGCGCCTCGATCTCTCCCGCGATCGCGGGGAATCTCGTGGCGAATTCAGCCACCGCCAGCCTTCCCTTCATCATCGCCGGCGGACTCAAGATCGTGTACGACCTCCTTCTGTACCGCTCGTTCAAGGGGAGCGAGAAGGCAAAGGCGCGGGAGGGTCAGAGCCCCAGGGGTTGACCCTCACGCCTGCACAAGCTGCTCTGCGCTGATCCGGAGGGCCAGCGCGATGCGGCGGCGACGTGGTGCCCGGATCTTCGGGGAGGTTTCAAGCTTGGAACAGGCGGCCCGGGAAATGCCGAGCCGCGTGGCGACTTCGGTCTGCGTGAGACCGCAGCCCAGCCCTACTTCTGCCTCGCCATGAGGAGCTCCGCGAACATCGCCGTGTCGCCCTTTCCGATGATCGAGGTCGTCTTCTTGTCCTTGATCACGGAGAGTTCGGTGAGGACCAGGTTCCCCTTGTCGTCGAAGCGGTAGGCGATCCGCATCTCGAGGGCCGGCTCCTTGATGCTGATGAGCTTTGTCTTCGCGTCGAGGCTGTACTTGTGGGTGAGCCCCTCCTTGGCCATCGGGTCGGACATGGTGGTGGCCGTGAAGGTCATCACCATGTCGAGCTCCTTTTCGACGGTGCCGTCGGAGTACTTGCCCTCGACTGCCTTCCATGTCCCGACAATGGCCTTCGCGTCCGGCAATGCCGCCGCGAAAACCATTGAACCAACCAATGCTGATAAAACCAGTACTGCGATCTTCCTCATGACGGTCTCCTTCACTTCTTGCTGTATTTCGCCATCGCCTCGTCGTAGAGCGCGCGGTCGACCAGGCAGGTCTTGCGTTCCCGGGCCAGTTCCTCGATTTTCTGCCGCGCCAGGGCCTTGACGAAACGCGGTACGTTTGCGTCGAAATCGGCCTGCACCGCCGGCTCCCAGGTCACTGGCGTCTCGTCGATGATCGCCTCTGCGACCGGATCAATGACAGGAGCGGCCGGGGCTGTGGTCGCGCAACCTGCAAAGGCCAGGCAGGCGATCAGGGCAATTGAGGCCAACTTCTCATACTTGGACATACTCTCTCCTTGGACAGGCGATATGGATGGATTCAGCTGACGGGCCACTCAGGGACCCGCCACCTTCCCCCGCCTCAGGCCTCCTAGGCCTCAGGCCTCCTAGGCCTCAGGCTTCCTCCGCGACGGCGGTCTCCGCTTCCTCCATGACCACGATGTTTTCCTTCCGCTTCGGCGATTTCATGAACAGCGCGGCCAGCGCGCCGAAGAGGGGAGCGATGGCCGCCAGACGGAAGGCGTCGTTCATCGCGTTCGACATGCCCACGTAGACGCCGTGCGTCAGGCTCTTCGTGACGGCTTCCTGGTCCTCGACGTTCGGGAAGAAGGGTGCGAGCTTGTCCTTGTAGGCGTTCATGTCCAGGGACGAGGAGGACATCGAAGCGGAGCCGCCCTTCATCCCGTCGAGCATCATCGACTTGACGCGGTCGAATTTCTTGGCCAGCCGCTCGCTCGGGGCAGCCTGGGCTGCGATTCCCTTTTCAATGCTGGAGGGCATGAAGTTGCCGAAGGCTGTCGCAATTACGACGATTCCCAGGATGCCGCCCACCTGGCGCAGCATCGAGAGAGTTCCCGAGGCGCTTCCGACCTTGGCCAGCGGCACGTCCAGGAGGGCCGCGCTGGTCGTCGGCGACATGGGCAGGCCGATGCCGATGCCCAGGACCACGAAGGGGACCACGAGGCTCGCCAGGCTTGTCTCGGGGCTGAGCCGCGCTACAAGGAAGAGGGCAAGGGACATCACGAGCATGCCCGCGAAGATGATCCACTTGGCGCCGAAGCGGTCGGCCAGGGTGCCGGCCAGGGGAGAGGCCACGACGACGGCCAGCGCCATCGGGATCATCGCAAAGCCAGCGTGGAGGGAGTCGAGGCCGACGACGCTTTTGAGGAAGAAGGGCGTCAGGAAGAAGGTTCCCATCATCGCGAAGTTGAGGATGGCCGTGACGGCGACACCGCCCCCGAAATTGGCATCCGCGAAGAGGCGGGCTTCGAAGAGGGGATTCTTCTTGCGCGATTCCCGGAAGAGGAAGATGACCGCCAAAATGACCGAGAGTCCCAGGATGATCGGCGTGACGCTCAGGGCTCCGAAGTCCAGCGTGGCGCCGAACAGCGAGTAGTCAGCCTTTTTCCAGAACCAGCCGTAGTTCTTGCCGCCTTCGACAAGGCCGTAGGTCAGGAGGAAAAGGGCTCCCGCCGAGAGCAGGACTGCCAGGGGATCGAGCTTGAAGGCCTCGGACTCGTCCCGGGATTCCGGTACCAGGGCGAGGGTCCCTATGATCGAAATGATTCCCAGGATCGCGGAAAGGAAGAATATGTAGCGCCAGCCCTGGCTGATGCCCAGAACGGCGTTGAGTCCGTCCCCGAGTCCGTTTGTCGCGAGGCTGCCGCCCACGAGGGGGCCGACGACGACCGCGAGGCCCGAGACTGCTCCCCACATGCCCATGGCCGCTCCGCGTTCCTTCTTCTCGAAATTGGCGGCGATCAGGGAGGTCGTCGCCGGCATCATCATCGAGCCACCGAGTCCCTGCACCACGCTCGAGGCGATGAGCAAGGAAAAGCTGTTGGCCAGGCCAGCGAAGATCCCTCCGACCGAATAGAAGGCGAGGCCGATCATGAAGATCTTCTTGCGCCCTATCGCGTCGCCCAGCTTGCCCATCATGAGGAGGAAGGAGGTGAAGGCAAGCATGTAGCTCGTCATTACCCATCCGACCTGTGTCATGGATACGCCGAAGTCCCGCATGATGTCGGGATTCGCGAGGTTGAGCGTCGTGTTCTGCATCATGATGATGAAGAGGGAGGTACATACCACCGCGAGGATGAGCCACTTGTTCGTCTTTTTGCTCTGCGTCATTCGCATTTCTCCTTTGCTGCACTGCTTTCGATCTCGACGAGGCGCGACATTATTTCGAAGGCCCGTCGTACTGTTTTCCTGTCGTCATCCGAGAGTGGGGCGAAATACTCCTTTACCCGTGCGCGGACGCCCTGAAAGGCTTCCGCCAGGGCTATCTCGCCTGCCTCGGTTGTCTTTATCCGTGCGATCCGCCGGTCATCGCTGTCGCGGACCCGCTCGATCATGGCCTTCTCGACGAGCCGTTCGGCTATCAGCGAAAGCTGGGACTTGGCCATGTGGCACTTGTCAGCGGCCTCGGTGATCGTCGCTCCGGCTGTGGTGTGGAGAAACCCCAGAAGCCCGAGTTCGGGCCTTCCTAGGCCCTTGGTAGGCGTTGCAGCCTTGAAAAGCGAGCCGTGGAAACTCCCGTAAACCCTGAACATGAGGTGGGCGAGGTCTTCTTCGCTATCACGCATTGAAGCAGCCCTTTAAAGTTAACATAGTAGAAGGTTAATCAAATTAACCATATAGCGTCAAGAGGATGAGCTGAAAAAAGCCCGGCCACTGTGGCCAGGCTTGAAGGGAAAGCTATTTTGCATGCAGGGGGATCTGTGTCACTCCTGTCGCCTTGCTTCCAGATGACCTGGGCCCCCAAGGCCGAGAGCATCGAATGGTTGCTGGCAATGGGCAGGCCTCAGTAGCCCAGGCGCACTCCCAGCCACTTCTTCCAGTCTGCCTGGTTTGCCGCCACCAGGCCGATGCCTACGTGGGCTGTGGTTTCGGCGACAAGCCAGTCCTTGTCGGCGAAGGTAAAGCGCTGGCCACCTCCGGGGACGTCCACGGCCGCCATGGCATGGGAGTAGTCCTTGGACAGCATCAGGATGGAAGGGATGCCGCGCCTCTCGAGGATGAGGGACATCACCATCGCCCGCGAATCGCAATCGCCTCGGCCCTCCACGGCAGCCGTGATGGGCTCGACGAAGTCGATGCCCTTGGGGTCACGTTCGTATTTCCAGTCCTGCACCCAGGCCAACAAGCTTCGAGCCACCGAGGTGGGATCCGCAGGAAGGAGGGGATCGATCTGCGACACAAACTGGTCCATCCTTCGGGAGGCTTCGCGGAAGATCAGGCGGTAGCAGCGCGCCCAGGCGTCCTTCCAGAGGGTTTCGTGATTTGCGTAGGACTCAAGGACACGGAACTCGCGCGCGGCAGTCTCTTCGACACGGTTCGCCTCGTCCTTGCTGAAGGCCACATCGAGGGTGGTCTGTCCAAACTTCACCTTCCGGGTCTCCTTCCGTGCGGCGGGGAAGGGCAGGAGGTACTGCGAGACCGGACCGGGTGCACGGAGCGCCGCACGGTCAATGGAAAATCCATCGAGACAGGAGAACATGAGGTCGGAATAGCTTTCTACCGTATCGGGATCGGTCCATGCCAAAAGGGCGTAGCTCGCCTCGGCTGGGGTCTGACCCTTCGCGGGCTTTCCTGCCACCACGATGGCCCAGCCCTTGCGAAGCGCGCCGTCCTGGGAGAAATCGAGCTCCATCATGGCAGCCTCGCGGCCTTCATATATAAAGCCTTCCTTCTCGCCGCTCGAGCGGAGCCCCCCCTCGATGTGGGACATGAGGGCAGTCCTGTCCTTGAAGCGGCCGGGCGTGTAGACGAAGAAGTCGAACTCCATGCCCTGGTTGGGGTCGGCGAAGCTGAAGCGGCTCTGCTTGTCGCCGTCGCTGTAGTCAAAGCCCTCGGGCAGGTCGAGGAAGCAGCCGTTCTTGTTGGAGAGGACCTCTCCCGAGGCCGGCACCGGGGCGAGGAAGGAGAAGGCAAGGGCGACAAAGAATGCGATCGCGCCGATGCGGGTGAGGAGCGCACGTGTTTCCATGGAGGCCTCCGCTAGGATTGTCGGCTTTGTGAGCTTCGGCCTTACAGTAATTTGAAAGCGCTGTGAAGGGCTGGAAAGCTGGAGTGGTGCTGGATCGCTGCGCGGTCAGGAAGGGAGTGCGGTGTCGGGGCCGAGCACGATCCGGGCCTCTGCAAGGGCACGGGCGAGGAATTCCTCGTGGTGAGGTGCCATATCGAAGCGGGCCAGCACGCGACCGCCCGAATCGGAATTGAGGCTCATGCAGAACTCGCCGAGGATGTCGCGTTCGAGGTCTATGGAGAAGAGCGGCGCTTCCCCTTCGTGGGGGAAGAGTACCAGGCGATGCAACCAGCGACTGCCGTGGTGGATCGAGGTTTCGGCGAGACCAAGGAGTACCCAGGGGTAGCCCTGGAGCGTGCCGGTTTCACGGCGCGCCGCGAGTCCCATGTCGCGCCTCCAGCCAAGGTCACCCGGACCTGTCGTCGCTCTCTTCATGGTCCAAGTATAGCGCCTTCCCTCCCTGGACACAAAGGGCCGCGAGGGCTGCCACAGCATCCCATTGTCCAAGGACCCCGATAGTCCGTATAGTAATGAAACGGCAGCCTTCACAAGGATCAGCATCTGATCTGCAGGGCAGCCTCCCGCTCCCCGGGGGCCGTGGAGGACTCATGATCACCTATCGCACATCATCGCATGGGCAGCTTGTCATTGCAGAGCGCCCGGACAGGGCCGCCTGGTTTGACGTCAAGGACGCCACCAAGGAAGAGCTCGATTTCCTTGCCGGCGAATATGCCATCAATCCCGAGCACATCGCCGACATCCTCGACATCGACGAGCTGGCGCGCATCGAGAAAGAGGACGAGTACACCCTGGTCATCGTCCGCCTGCCCGTCTTCGATGCCCGCTTCGAAGTGGCGTATTATACTGTCCCCCTCGGGATCCTCCTTTTTCCCGACCGAATTGTCACGATCTGCCATTCCGACAACGAAGTGATGGAGGATCTCCGCAACGGCCGTGTGCGAGGTCTCGACCTGCGAAACAAGAGCGCCTTCCTCCTTCACCTCCTCGGGCGCGCTGCGATCGTCTATCTCCGCCACCTCAAGGACATCAACCGCCAGACCGCGGCCATCGAGCGCGACCTCCAGCGCTCGGTCAAGAACAACGAGCTGACCCAGCTCCTCTCGCTCGAGAAGTCCCTCGTGTTCTTCACGACGAGCCTGAAGTCCAACGAGATCCTCCTCGAAAAGCTCCAGTCCTCGCGCGCCATGCGCTTCAAGGAGGACGAGACCGAACTTCTGGAGGACGTGCTGACCGACAACAAGCAGGCCATCGAGATGTCGAACATCTATTCGGACATCCTCTCGGGGATGATGGACGCCTTCGCTTCGGTCATCTCCAACAACCTCAACATCGTCATGAAGCGGCTGACTTCGATCTCGGTCCTTTTGATGCTCTCGAACCTGATCGTGAGCGCCTTCTCGATGAACGTCGAGACTCCGCTCTCCGGCGTGAAGCACGCGTTCTGGGCGATCACCCTGGTGGCGGCCATCGCGAGCGCGATCGGCGCGATCCTGATCAGCGACTGGCGGCCGAGGCGCTGGAAAAAAGCTTTGAAGTCGACGGTTACGGGGATGGCGATCAGACAGTAGTATAAGGATGCCATGTCAGGCCTGCGCAGCGAGGCTCCGTAGTGGTTTTCCCGATGCGGTCTTCCCTGGGTCAGCCATGGATCAACCCTTCTCGGCCGTGGAGCCCTCTGACCAATCGCGGACCTTCCCGAAACTCTCGAGCGATTCCCTCGGCGAAGACTTCGTGAGGGCGGCCTGTGCCAGGACTGCCTGGGCCAGGGTCTTTCCCGCTACGAGGACCTCACGCCGCGGGAGGATTGCAGCGTCGTCGACTGCATCGAGGAGGCGCCGCGCAACCCTGCTCGGCAGGAGTCCGAGTATCCGCTCGTGAGCCCGTGGCTCGAGGCCCTGCATCGCGAGGGCGAGGATGCGGCTGTCGCCGTCCTTGAACACGCTCCTCAGTGAACGGTCGTCGAGGGACATCACTGCGCGAGTAAGCTCGTGGATGAAATCCGGATCGCTGGCGAAGGCGTCCTCGCGTCCGATGGCGAGCTCTCCCTCCGACTCGAGGCGCTTTACCACGGTCATGAACTCGCCCTGCGCCTGGCTGATCTCGTCGCCGGAGAGCTTGCCGCGCATCCAGGCTGCGTCGTCGGAAAAGATCGTGCCTCCGGCCGGGCCGTAGAAGCCCGCCACGAGGTCGATGCTCTCCTGGGCACAGCCGGCGAGGGCTGCCACCGCGAGTTCCCAACCAGCACCCCTGAGCGCGCGTTCGAGCGAGCGTGGGTCGAGGGAAAGGTTGCGGATGAGGTCGGGGAAGTCGCCGGGCACGAGGAGGGTCAGGCCCTTGCTGCGGCGCTTGCGGAGCTTGGCTGCGATCCATTCGCTCGCCTTCTCGAAGTAGTCGTAGCCAAGGAATGCAGTCATCCTGCGAAGCGCGATGAAGGGGTGGCGTCCCGCCGCTATCGCTGAGAGCCCTGCCCCGAGGGTTGCAAGCTCGAGGCGCGTGCCCGCGTCGAGGTCCGAGGTCGATGCCGAGTGCCCGTAGGCAAGTTCGATCGTCTCCTGGTCAGCCCCCTGGGCAAGGAGCTCGAGGCCGAAGCGCAGCACTTTCCGGCGTTCGATGCGCGCGTCGTCCGCGATGCTCGCGGTCTCGCTGGTACGCGCGCGTTCTGCGATGAGGGCGACACGGCAGGCAAGTTCGAACAACGCGTCCTTTTTCTGCCTCGACACGGGCAGCGCTTTCAGCGGAGCCGTCCAGTCGGCCTCGGTGATCGCGCGCGTCACGGCGCGTTCCCCTCGAGTTCCTGCAGCACCGCCAGCGCCCGGTCCGCTCCGTAGTAGGCCACGAGCTTGCGTATGAGGATGTCGCTGTCGTCGCCGGCGGACAGCGAGAGGAGGCCCTCGATGGTCGCGCAGGATCGGAGGAAGGGCCAGCCCTTCTCGTCGCCGGCGAGCAGATAGGTCGACAGGATGTCCTCGAGTGTGTTGGCAGGGATGCCCTCCGCGACGAGCCGGAGACCGACCTTGAGGAGGGGATCGTCCGACTGGGTCGCGTCCGCTTCGAGGGCCAGGAAGCCTTCCTTGCGGGCCTTGCGCGCCAGGTCGATGAAGCGCCTGATGAGCGGGCCGAGGGCGCGACGGTCGTCGTCCCCGCAGGCCAGTCGTTTCGCGAGCTCGGCGTTCCACCTGATCATCGGATTCCCCCCTCTGAAGGCCGAAGGCCTTAAGGCCGAAGGCCTTAAGGCCTGGTTCCCCTGCCTCTGCCCCAAGACTAGCACGCTCAGCCTCCTGGAGGAAGCCCGTCTCCTGACAATTATGACGATGCGGCAGGCTCAAGCCAGGCCCCGGGAGCCTTCTGTGCGGCCACTGCGCTTCTCTGGATTCCTCAGCCTGGCGGTCTTGAGCCACAGCGACAGGGGAGCGATGAGCCTCAGGGAAGCCTGTGGGTCATCGCTCGAAGATGGCAGGGTGCAGCACGATCATCGTGCCCGGGAGCCCGGGCCTCGCTGTCGCCCTCCTTTCGGAGCCACACACCGACCGCGCCCGACATCAGGGGGAAGACCTCGAGGCCTTTCTGCCAGGGGAATATCAACTCGCACGCGCCGTACCTGCAGCTGCAGCGCGCTGTCCATGTCCGGGATCGGCACCGATGCGAAGGTGGAGCGCACCGCGATGCAGAGTGCAGCAGCGACACCAGTTTCCCTGTTCGATGGTGCGGTGGGGGGATGAAGTGAACCCCGAGCCTCTCGTCGATGAAGACCGAAAGCCTGAAAAGGTCCTTGGATTCGCGGCGCTTCGAGGCTTTCATGCACAATACCCCTCCAGGTTGAAGTACCATCTGTCACGATCTGCCGATTAGTGCGTTTTTTTTCGTAGTTCATCATATCGGTAGTATACAGAATCCCAAAGACATGGCAAATTGTGGGTGTTGGATCGTGGAGTTCGCGTGAAGTTGAGGATATGACTTTGACTTCCTCCGATTCTTCGATACAATTAGACGCGGTGGTCCGCATGGCGGGTCATGGCTCAGATCATGGCGACGCGCGGGTCGCGCCGCCGGGTACGTCGCGGAGGAATCGTGAGGCGGGACGGGTCCGGGGCCTGTCATCACGTGGAAGGAGGAGATGAGATGTCTGAAAAGAATCCCGTCGCTGTCCTGGACATTCGGCTCGTCGACGAGAAGCTCATCGGCGATGCCTTTTTCCAGGACTACCAGAAGGTCCACGAGCGAGTGGATCAACTGCTAGTGAATGCGGGAAAGCCCTACGACGACAGGGTCGTCGCAGGGATCGAGGGACAGCTTCTCGCCTGGCTCCATTCCCAGGAAGCTGTGCCTTCTGTGGAGGGCAGGCTCGACAGCCTCTTCCGCTGCGGTCTCGCGCATGTATGTGTCGCCATTGTGTCGTGGGTCGAATCAGGGCTCGGACTCGATGACATCGTCTCGCGTTCCCTCGGGGAGATGCGCGCGCGCGGCTGGGCTGACAGGCACTACGATGCCGAGCTTGCCGAATCTGCCGCTGCTCGCTATCCCGCCACTGAAAAAAAATCCGCGCCGGGGAAATCGGCGTCGATATTGCACGCCACGGCTGCCGGAAAATCCGGCGCCCGTCAATGGAAGAAGGAGGTTTCTACGATGAATGACGGTACCCAGGATTCCGGTTCCGCTATGGCCGGGACGGCTCCAGTCGCACCTGCCGACAAGCCAGTAGAGGCGAAGGTCGCCAAGCGCGGTCCGAGGAAGGCTGCTGCCAAGAAAGCGCCTGCCAAGAAGGCTGCCGCTGCGAAGCCCAAGCCAGAAAAAAAGGTCGCCGCGAAAAAAGCGCCTGCCAAGAAGGCTGCCGCAGCGAAAAAGGTTGCCGCCGCGAAGCCGAAGGCAGAGAAGAAGGTCGCCGCCTCGAAGAAGGCAGTCGCGAAGAAAGCAGCTCCGAAGAAGGCAGTCGCCAAGAAGGCCGCCCCGAAGAAGGCAGTCGCGAAGAAGGCCGCTCCGAAGAAGGCAGTCGCGAAGAAGGCCGCTCCGAAGAAGGCAGTCGCGAAAAAAGTCGTGGCCAAGAAGCCCCTCGCTGCGAAGAAAGTCGTGGCGAAAAAGGCCGCGGTCAAGAAGCCTGCAGCCAAGAAGCCTGCAGCCAAGAAGATCGCCGCCAAGAAAGTCGTCGCGAAGAAGGCCGCTGCTCCCAAGAAAGCTGCAGCGAAGAAGCCCAGCGCCAAGAAGCCTGCTGCCAAGAAGGCTGTCGCGAAGAAGGCCCCTGCCAAGAAGTAAGACCTGCAAGGTTCGCAATAATTAAGGCCGTCCGGAAGCGATTCCGTGCGGCTTTTTTCATGGGAGCGCAGATGTATGCCCGTACTTCCGACCTGAAGGCTGCCGATCCGGTCTGGAATTCTGGCGGCAGGGTGGAGCTTGCCTGCCTCTCTGGCGCAGCAGCACCAAGGTCTGTCGCTGCGGCTGCAAAGTTCGACTGACGAAATGGCGTTTCCGGATTTTGAAATATGTGCTACCATCGCGCGTCCTTGATGCTGTGTCGGTCCATGAACGGGAAGGGGATTCGCGATGAGGGTTTCGAATTCGATACGGGATAATTTCGGACGCTCCTCGTGGATCCGGCGCATGTTCGAGGAAGGTCGGAAGCTCCGCCTCGAGTTAGGCGATGCTGCTGTCTATGACTTCAGCCTCGGCAACCCAGACATCGAGCCTCCGGCGGTCTTCGGCGAAGCGCTCGAACGGTTCGCCCTCGATGCAAGGCGTGGCACCCATGCCTATATGCCCAACGCAGGTTACCCCCATGTGCGCGCAATCGTCGCCGCGCACGCGTCTACGGAGCAGGGCCTCGCGATTCCCGCTGACAATATAATAATGACAGTGGGAGCGGCTGGCGCCATCAACGTCGCGCTGCGCACCATGCTCGATCCCGGCGACGAGGTCATCGTGCTCAAGCCCTGGTTCGCGGAATACTGGTTCTACATCCAGAATTTCGGAGGGACCTTTGTCGGCGTCGACACGAGGGCAGACTGGCACCTCGACCTTGGAGCCATAGAAAAGGCTCTTACTCCACGCACGGCTGCCATCATCGTCAACTCGCCGAACAATCCCAGCGGCGTCGTCTACGGCCGTGAGGAACTCGCGGCCCTGTCGGAGCTCCTTTCGCGTCATGGACGTGCTTCGGATCGCTGGCCCTGCCTCATCGCAGACGAGCCCTATCGCCAGATCGTCTTCGACGGCGTCGAGGTCCCCTCGATCATGGCACTGTACCCAGAGACTATCGTGGCAACGAGCTGGTCAAAAAGCCTCTCGCTTCCAGGAGAGCGCATCGGCTATCTGGCCGTATCGCCCAACGCAGCCAACGCCCGGGAGATCCTTGACGGCCTTACTCTCAGCACGCGCATCCTGGGCTTTGTAAACGCGCCGGCCCTCCTCCAGCGCATCGTCGCGGAAATCATCGAGAGCAAGGCAGACATCTCAAGCTACGCCCGACGCGGCGGCATCCTTGCCCGCGGGCTCCGCGCCGCCGGCTACGAGTTTTCCGATCCACAAGGCGCCTTTTACCTGTTCGCACCTGTGCCTCCACGAGCGGGAAGCTCCCCCGAGGCTCCCCGCGATGACGTTGCCTTTGTCATGCATCTGAAGGAGCGGCACATCCTCGGAGTCCCCGGGATTGGCTTTGGCGCCCCCGGCAATTTCCGCCTCTCCTTCTGTGTGCCCGAAAAAACCATTCGTGAATCGCTGCCGGGTTTTGCCGAGGCACTGACGGCCTGGTGATCTTTCCTCTACAGGCCCGGACGCATATAATTGCGTATGGCCATCTCAGTTATTCCCGTTGAGCAAAGCTTTCTCGACGCCATCATTGCGCGGCAGCTCAGCGAAAACGCAGCGCACGAAAAAGCCTGCGCCGAAAGACTCCAGCGCGCACGCGACGAAGCGAAGCGCCTCGCAGCGCTTATAGGCGAGCTTCCTGACATCAAGCGAGTGATCCTCTTCGGCTCCGCAGCACGGGGAAGTCCTTTTACTCTTGCCTCCGACATTGACCTTGCGATAGAAGGCGGCGATTCATACTCGGCCATGGCCATTGCAGAAACGTCTGCTTTCCATGTCGATGTTTCCGATTTGTCTCTCTTGTCTCCCAGAATGAGAGAGAGGGTAGAAGCTGAGGGGTGGGTGCTCCATGAAAAGAAATCATGAGGATTATGAGAGGCTTGCCCGTGAACTCGATGACGATATGGCTATGTTGGAAGAGCTGCTGACCAAGCAGCAGAAGGCAGCTGCCCGGATTTCGCTTGGTGCTCAGGACGAACTTGACTGGGCTGCGCTCGGCTATACCATCCACAACATATACTGTTGTTTTGAAGGATACTTCCATAGGATCGCGAAGTTCTTCGAAAACGGATTGGACCCCTCTGCCTGGCATACAGAACTGATCGATCGGATGACACTGTCCCTTCCTGAAGTCCGGCCTAACCTCTTTGACAAGTCGCTAGCCCACAGAATGAATGAATTTCGGAAGTTCCGTCATGCGTTTCGCCATGTCTATGAGGATGGCCTCGACGAAAATCGCTTGCAGCCTCTGTCGGAAAAGGTTCCGGCCCTGGTTTCAGATTTTCGGCCATGGCATCGCCGTTTCCAGGAAGCAATGTCACAACTTGCTGCTGCCACTCGAGAAAAGTGAACTCCATTTCCACGCGCAATTTCTTGTAACATTCTCTGAGCGCATGGCTTTCAAGGCTTGAATATTACAAATAATGTGAAAATGTCGTGAGAACGCAGGTCCGCGCCACGAGGAGCAGCTTCTAGCGATAGAATTAATTCATTATTCCGAAGAGAATTACGAGATCAATTTTCATTTCGCTCAGCATTGTGTCAATTTGAGCCAATCAGAAAAAAAACTTGACACCCTATAGCTACCGAGCTAGAGTACCGAAGCTTACTTGAAAGGGGATGACGTAAACCGTTGGTTTACCCCCTTAATTTTTCTAGGAGGACTTCACCCATGAAGAAGATTCTCGTTGTTTTGCTCGCGTTTGCAATGGTCTTTGGCGCCATAGCCCAAGGCAAGATTTCCATCGCATTGGACGGTGCGTGGAACCTTGTTAACCAGGATCTGAAGACCTCGGGTACCTATGCCGGCAACACCGGAGCTACCGGAATGAGCATTTCTGCCGCCAACGAAGAGGGCACCAAGGGCGTGAGTGCTGGCATCGGCGGCTATAGCGCGATTGGGCCTGTCACTTTCAGTTCCTTCGCCGCCTGGTACAAGATGAGTGACATGGTCACCCTCAAGTTCGGCAACTTCGGCAACTACGCTCTTGAGACCACCAGCGCCTGGTCCGGAGCCTATGACAAGGGCTACTTTGCCCAGAAAAACCAGATGGAGGTCCAGGTCTCCGCTGCCGGGGCCAATATCTACTTTGATCTCCCAGTCAACGGTGGCTTGATCGTCGACGCCCTCGAGACCAGTGAGATCTTCGCTTCCTACGCGATCGATCAGGTCGGCACGGTCAAGGCTTGGGCGAAGCTCGGCCTCGTAACCGGCGGAACGAACACCTTTGGTGGTGCCTTCTCCCTCAGCGCCGTCGAGAAGCTCTCCTTCACCGTCAGCGCCAATATGGCCGGCACTGTCCTCGACTACGGAGTGTGGGCTGTCTACAGCGGTGTTGAGAACGTCACGATCATCGCCGAGTTCATCAACGTCGCGACCGCAATGCACGTCTACTTTGATGGTGCCTACACGATCGACAGCGCAATGTCTGCCGATCTCACCGCCCACTACCGCGTCACCGGTTCCGCCTACGATGTCCGCGGCCGCTTCACCTACAACTTCGGCAACGGCGTCAGGCTTCGCCCCTGGGTCAAGTACGCTTCCACTACCCCCAACCTTACCTACGCCCTTCCGATCGCCTGGACTGTCGCGTTCTGATCAGCGTATCCTAGTCTGATTAGACGGCCGACTCGAAAGGGTCGGCCGTTTTGCATAAGGAACATTTCCATGAAGCGTTTCGCACATCTCCCAATCGTTGTCTTATTTTCTGCCCTGCTTCTTTCGGCCTGTACTACCGCGCCACAGGTGACGATCACGGAGCCCGAAGTGAAGGCGCGCATTCTGGGCCAGGTGGACGTTGAGAGGATGTTCGGTTCCGACTTCCTGTGGAATCCCTACATCCTGCGGAAAGGCCTCTTCACCGGCTTTGCCGATGAGCTTGTCGTAGTTGAACTGAAAATATCCCTGCCGGCAGGAGCGCGGATTTCTTTCGAGGTCGCAGCCCAGGCTGAGGGCGGCAAGAGCCCCTGCCGCGCCCTTGACAGCAATGAAATGATAGACTTGACCAGCCAGATCACGAGTCCCGATCCCATCGATGTACAGAATCGACGGGCGGCTGTATACCGAAGCTACCTGCCTTCGGATTCCCTTGTCTGCCGCAAGGGGACAACGACATACCTGGTCGCCCTCCTCGGGAAGTATCCGATCCCGAGGCCGACAATAGTCACTGTCCGGGCGCAAATCGCGGATCTTGACCCTTCGCTGATCGCGTTGAACCTCCCGGCTCTGCCTGAGGCAAAGAAGTAGCTGTGCGCGAAGTCCTGGCTGCCGTGTCGCTATAGCTAAGAGGAGGCGGTTCCCATGACCAACAGGGCGAAGGACTGGCTCAAGCAGACTGAAGAAGAGATGCGGTGGGTGGAAGATGGCCAGAAGATACACAGAAGTCCGAACGCTGGGCCATGGTCTGTTTCCTTTCACAGCAGGTCGCTGAAAAGAGCCTCACGTGCATCGCCGTCGCTCGTGGTGCAAGCCAGATCAAAAGCCACTCGCTCCGGGAGTTGGCGGCAGCCGGGCGAGAATCTTACCCAGACCGAAGGGCGCTTTGTGGAGCGTGCCTTGGGCTTCCAGGATCTGTGCGACCTCGTGCCTGACATGGACCTCTTCGTCCATACGCCCGAGGAGTTCCGGAAGCTCCGCTCGGAGCCCTCGCCGGGCTTCTGGAAAAGCGCGGTGGAGACGATGCGGCGCATTGTGTAGTTCTTAGCTCCCCACATAATTGCACTCAAGGGCCGTATCCAGGAGGCGGAAGCCGCGCTTTTCGAGAACGGCACGGCTCATGGGGCTCGCGTCTATCGTGAGGTATTTGCAGCCACGGGCGAGGGCCTCGGCGGCGCGCGCGGCCACCAGGGCTGTGTAAAGGCCTCGCTGGCGGTGCTCAGGCAGAGTGGCACCTCCCCAGAGGCCCGCGAATTCCTTGCAGGCGAATTCGATGCGGCCTTCGGCCACGGGCCTGCCATCGACATAGGCGAGCCAGAGGCTCGTGCCCGCGGAGTCGGCGGCGATGGCTTCCTCCACGAAGCGACGATAGTCTGCAGCATCCTCGTCGGGCCAGACCTTCAGCATTATGTTTATGATGTCGTCGAGGCCCTCGGTGCCTGATGCGCGCCTGACGTCAAGCCCGCGGGGTGAGCGTAGGTCAGGGGGGAGTTCGGCCAGGTCGAGGACGAGGATCGCGTCAGGAGGATCCTTGGGGATGAAGCCCTTCGCGACGAGGCGTTCACGGAGGTCAGACGGCCTGTCGCGGCCGTAGAGCTTCCACTCAAGATTGTCCAGTACGCCTAATTGGCTGAATCGGGATATCTCGGCTTCGATTGCGGCGTCGACGGCGGAGGGTGATAGAGCGCCAAGATCCGACCAGGAAACCCAGCCGCGACCGCTTTCCACGAGCCTTACCGTGTGCGCTGTGCGTTCGACCAGCGAGCCCGGATAGGTGGGCTCGCGCCGAACGCGAAGGTCATAGAGCTCCTGTATTTCCCCGAGGCTGGCACCCATCTCTACTTCAGGAGTGCGATGCTGTCGCCGGGCCTGGCCACGATGGCCTCGGAGTATTTTGCGGAGCGGGCTACTGCCTCGTCGAACATCCCGTTCTTGCTCGTGTGGATGGGTACGAGGCGTTTCGCTCCCATGGCCGTGGCGCTGTCAGCCGCCTCCGCCACGCCCATGTTGTAGAAGCCGTCGCTGCAGATAAGCGCATAATTGATCGAGTATTTTTTCCAGCCCTCCATCTCCGGGAGCTTCGAGGTGTCGCCTGAGTAGTAGAGGACTATGCCGTCGAAGGACAGGAGGAATCCCAGGCCGAGGCCGCGGGGGTGGTTCTTGTTCGCGGCGGGCAGCGCCCGGACGATGACAGGCCCGAAGCTGCGCTCCTCGCCCTCCGAGATGGTCTCGACGGAGAAGCCCTGGACCGCGTCCTTCGCCGCCACGATCGTGGCATCGAGCTTGAGGGCAACCTTGCCGACCTGGTTGTGGTCGCCATGGCCGTGGCTCGACAGGACGAGGTCCGCAGGCAAGGAATAGTCCCCTGGAGCGTAGGGATCGACATAGACCACGAAGCCTGCAGACGTGACAATGCGAAAGCTCGAACGCCCGAAGTAGTCGAGGCGGGGACCGGCAGCGGGCTCAGCCGCGAGTGCGCCAGTGGAGGCGGCGAGGAGGGCAAGTGAGAGGGTCGCAATTCCGTGGTGGTTCATGGGTACCTCCATACCGACGATACGCAAGCCAGCATGGAGAGTCAATTGCGAGCGCAGGCATGATTTTGCGCCTTCGTTGAAGGCGCATTCCCCGACCCAGACGCATTCCGGCTATTCTCCGCAAAAGAGCCTATGGTCGGGGCATGGACTAGCTCTGGCAAAGGCCCCAATGGGCAGGGAGAGGATCCATTTCGAGGCTCCGCCTGCCGCGCGGGTCCCCCAGGAGATGAGCGGGATGCCAGGATCCTCTGCAAGGGTGAGGCCGGGGGCAGGAGCAGCTGGTACGAGCCTCCCGCCTTGTCCGAAGCGTAGGGGAAAGGATATTCTTTGCACCTTATCCGTCGCAGCATCTCGAGCAAGGAGTCTCCTTTGAACAAACCCGCCCTCGAAAAGATCGCCCTTTCAGTCCGCAGCCTCTCGATGGACGCCATCCAGAAGGCCAATTCCGGCCATCCTGGCCTCCCCCTCGGCGCAGCCGAACTCGGAGCCTGGCTCTACGCTGAGGGCCTGCGCCACGACCCGGGCACCCCCGACTGGCTGGATCGCGACCGCTTTGTGCTGTCAGCCGGCCACGGTTCAATGTTCCTCTACTCCCTCCTCCACCTCGCCGGTTACGCGGTCAGCCTTGACGACATCAGGAATTTCAGGCAGCTCCACAAGCCCTGCGCGGGGCATCCCGAATACGGTGTGCTGCCCGGCATCGAGACGACCACCGGGCCGCTCGGCCAGGGGCTCGCAAACGCTGTCGGAATGGCCATCGCGGAGACCATGCTCGCTGCCCGGCTCAACACCGAGAAGCGGAAGATCATCGATCATCATACCTATGTCTTTGTCGGAGATGGCTGCCTCCAGGAGGGTGTCGCCTCGGAGGCCTCCTCGCTGGCCGGGCACCTGGGCCTCGGGAAGCTTGTCGTCTACTACGACTCCAACGCCATCACCATCGACGGTTCCACCTCGATCTCCTTCACCGAGGATGTCGGCAGGCGCTATGAGGCCTACGGCTGGCAGGTCCTGTCGGGCGACATGTACGATTACTCCCAGATCGCCGAGCTGACAGCCCTGGCAAAGGCCGAGGGGCGGAAGCCTTCCCTCATAATACTGAAGAGCGTAATTGGCAAGGGTTCGCCCAACAAGGCCGGCACCGCTGGCATCCATGGCTCGCCCCTGGGCCCTGCAGAGATCGCCCTGGCCAAGGCCGGCCTCGGCATTCCGGCGGGCGCCGAGTTCTGGGTTGCCCCCGAGGCTACGGCCTTTTTCGCTTCGCGCCGCAGGGAGCTGACTGCCGTCCGGATTGCCTGGGAGGCCGATTTCGCGGCCTGGAAAAAGGAGTCGCCAGAAAAGGCCGCCCTCCTTGAGGCGATACTCTCCGGGAGCGAGGCCCTTCCCCTGGCCCTGCCTGCCTACAAGCCCGGCGATTCCATTGCGACGCGGGCAGCCTCCGGCAAGGCCCTCGCTGCGGTCTACGCCTCCTGGCCCTCCCTCGTGGGTGGCTCCGCCGACCTCACCGGTCCCAATTCGACCGCCCTCCCTGGCGGAGATGTGTATAGCAAGGACAATCGCGGGGGACGCTACCTCCACTTCGGCATCCGCGAACACGGCATGGCAGCCATCGCGAACGGCCTGGCCCTCCACGGTTTCAGGCCCTTTGTGGCGACCTTCCTGTCCTTTGTGGATTACCTCAGGCCAGCCCTCAGGCTGTCAGCCCTCATGAAACTGCCCGTCGTCTACGTGATGACCCATGACAGCATCTGGCTTGGCGAGGACGGACCGACCCACCAGCCGGTCGAGCAGCTTGCCAGCGTGCGCGCCATCCCCAATGTGCTGGCGCTCCGCCCTGCGGACGCGGAGGAGACCTCGGTCGCGTGGAGGATCGCCATGGAACGCCGCGACGGCCCCACGGTCCTCGCCCTCTCCCGGCAGAATCTCCCAATTATAAGGAAAGATGACCCCGAGTGGCCCTACACCATGGCGCTCGGCGCCTATGTGGCACGGAACTCGGCCGAGGGGCCGGATACCGTGGTCGTCGCCACCGGTTCGGAGGTGGCTCTCGCGCTGGCCGCAGCCGAGTCCCTTGACAAGGCCGGGGCCTGCAACGCGGTGCGGGTGGTCTCGATGCCTTGCCGCGAAGCCTTCTTCCGTGCGCCGGCACCCGTTCGCGAAGCCATCATCCCCAAGGGCGCGCGCGTAGTCGTGCTCGAGGCCGGCGTCGCCCAGGGTTGGGAGCGACTGGCCAGGATCGAGGACATCCTGTCCGTCGAAGACTTTGGCGTCTCAGGCCCCGCCGAGGAAGTGGCCCGGCATTTCGGCTTCACGGTCGAGAAGGTCGCTGCCCTGATCCGGGGCGCGAAGCTATCATCTTGACGAGATTCGGGCTTTCACTCAGTATACAGGCGTCACAACTACCTAGGAGGCTCTCCATGCTGAACAAGCGCATCGTTTCCCTGCTCGTGATCGCGGCAATCTTCGCGATGGCCATTCCCTTTGCGGCTGCTGCCGCAGACGCTCCTGGCGGGTGTGTGACCTGCCATACCGGCGACAAGGCCATCCCCACCGTGCTCACCAAGGTCAAGGGACATCCCAATGTCACCAAGTTGATCAAGTCCGTTCCTGATGGCTGCGCCATGTGCCACAAGGCCGGCGCTCCCAAGGCCCCGACCCTCGTTGTCGCCATCCACAGCGTGCACAAGGTCGCCAAGGGTGTGAAGGCTGCCGACATCAAGGGCGATTGCCTTACCTGTCACAGCACCGATGGCAAGGTCAAGAAAGCCCCATCCAACTGGTAAAAGCCACATCCTGGCGAGGAAGCCCGGCCGACTGGCCGGGTTTTTTCTTGGGCTGCGCCCGGCAGGGCATCTTGGGCTGCGCCCGGCAGGGCATCTTGGGCTGCGCCCGGCAGGGCACATCAGCTTGCGTCCGCGTCTGCAAGCTGGCTAAAAACACCATGGGCTGTATACTTGAGGCCTTTGGAGGAGTGATGCCTATCCACAAAATCCGAGCCGCCTTCCTGTTGCCGCTGTCCCTCGCCCTGCTTGCCCACGCCTCAGCTGCTCCAGCCCTGGCGGCCCCCTCCGTACCCTTCCTTCCAGGCATCATGGTTGCCGATGGACATCCCCGGGGCTGTGTCGATTGCCATGTCCAGGGCAGGGATGGCAAGGACAACCGCCTCAACACGAGCGTCCTGGCAATAAAGAACCATCCGAACCTCTCCAAGGCCTTTAAAGACGCCCTGATTCCCGACTCCTGCATCCTCTGCCACAAGGCTAGTTCCAAGCTCGGCTCGCTGACTGCCATCATCCACAAGGTCCACTATGAAGGCAGGGAGAAGAGCGCCTTCATCACGCTCTATCAGGGGGCCTGCCTCAACTGCCATATGGTGGACCTGGGGACGGGGATTATGTCCATCAAACGCGGCCCCTCCAACTGGTAACCCCCTCGCCATAATCGGGCTAATCGCGGTGTCGCTTCCTTGTCTCGGTGCTCAGGTGCAGGAAGCACGCTCCGCGCCTCGACTTCGTCGCTCCGTGCGCTGAGCCCGATTCTGGCGAGGGGAGGGGCACGGGGGTAAGTTCTTCTGCTAAACCGGTTTACTCTTGACGAGAAGGGGGGCACTCACTAAACTTTGCAGTTGCGCCTCCAGGCGGAGGGCACGATCCCGAATTGAAAAGGTGGACTCCACATGAGGATTCTTTCCCATACGGTCAAGCCGAAGATTCCGAAGGCCCTGGCACCCCTCGAAGACATCGCCCACAATCTCTGGCTTTCCTGGAACTTCGAGGCCATCCAGCTCTTCATCCGTCTCGATTATGATGTCTGGCTCATGAGCCAGCAGAATCCTGCCAAGATGCTGGGCATGGTCGCCCAGGATCGCTATGACGAGCTGGCCAAGGATGACTCCTACCTCGCGGCCCTCAAGGAAGTCGTCGCCAAGTTCGAGCGCTACAAGAAGGGCGAGCCCTGGTACAAGGGCAGCAAGAAGGATGTAGTTGCCTACTTCTCCATGGAGTACGGCATCGATGTGTCGCTGCCGACCTATTCGGGCGGCCTGGGCATCCTTTCTGGCGACCACATGAAGACGGCGAGCGACATGGGCCTTCCCCTCGTCGGCATCGGCCTCCTGTACCGGCAGGGTTATTTCAAGCAGTACCTCAGCCCGGACGGATTCCAGCAGGAGTCCTACCCGGAAAACGACTGGTACAACATGCCCGTCTACCGCTGCCTGGACAAGGACGGCGAGGCGATCAAGATTTCAGTCGATCTTGCCGGCAAGCAGGTGGTCGCCCAGATCTGGCGTGTAGCCGTCGGCAGGGCCGACCTCTATCTCCTTGATACCAACATCCCCGAGAACGGACCCGAGGAGCGCCTCATCACGGCGGCGCTCTACGGGGGCGACAAGGAGACGCGCATACGGCAGGAGTTCCTCCTTGGCGTGGGCGGCATCCGTGCGCTCAGGGCCCTGGGAATCAACCCCGCCGTGACGCACATGAACGAGGGGCACTCTGCCTTCCTCGGGCTCGAGCGGGTGAGGGAGCACATGGCCGCACGCGGCTTTTCCTTTGCGGAGGCCGCCGAGGCGATCCGCCCGACGAACATCTTCACGACCCATACTCCCGTGCCGGCCGGCAACGAGCGCTTCGGCATCGAGCTGATGGAGAAGTACTTCGGGAGCATTTCAAACCAACTAGGTCTTTCATGGAGCGGTTTCCTTGCCCTTGGGCGCGAGCGGCCCGAGGACGGTGCCGAGCCCTTCTGCATGACCATCCTCGCCCTGAAGCTGTCGGCCTTCATGAACGGGGTTTCGGCCCTCCATGGGGAGGTCTCGCGCGAGATGTGGAAGAGCCTCTGGCCCGGCGTGCCCGTGTCAGAGGTGCCAATCGGGTCGATCACGAACGGTGTCCACCCGCGCACCTGGATCTCCAACAACATGCTCGAGCTCCTTGACCGCTATTTCGGACCTAAGTTCTATGACGAGCCCGCCAGCCTCGAGATCTGGAGCCGCATGGGCAGGATCAGCGACGAGGAGCTCTGGCGCACCCACGAACGCCGCCGCGAGCGCCTCGTGGTCTTCGCGCGCGACCGCATCAAGAAGGCCGCCAGGCGGGCGGGCGCCGGCGAAGGCGCGATGCTCCACGCGGAGGACGCCCTGTCCCCCTCGGCCCTCACGCTTTCCTTCGCGCGCCGCTTCGCCACCTACAAGCGCGGCAACCTCCTCCTCCGGGATCCCGACCGGCTTTTCCGCCTCCTGTCCGACAAGGACCGGCCGCTGCAGATCATCTTCGCGGGCAAGGCCCATCCCCACGACATTCCAGGCAAGGCGATAATAAAGGAATTGGTGCATTTCTCGCGCAGGGAAGAGGTGATGAGCAGGATCGTCTTCGTCGAGGACTACGACATGACGATGTCCCGCTACCTGACCTCCGGATCGGACGTCTGGCTCAATACGCCCAGGCGTCCCATGGAGGCTTCCGGCACGAGCGGCATGAAGGCCGGAATGAACGGTGTGCTTAATTGCTCCGTTCTCGACGGCTGGTGGGCCGAGGCCTTCCGCGACCACGGCCCCTCCATCGGATGGGCCATCGGCTCGGGCGAGATGTACGCCGACGAGGAGCTCCAGGACAACATCGAGAGCCAGGCCCTCTACGACCTCCTCGAGCACGAGATCATCCCCCTCTTCTACCAGCGTGGCCGCGATGGCCTGCCCCGAGAGTGGATCAAGCGCATGAAGGCCTCGATGCAGTTCATCGGCGCCGAGTATTCCTCGCACCGGATGCTCAAGGAGTATTCTGAGAAGTTCTATTTCCCTGCCCTCGAGAACTACCGCAGGCTCCAGAAGGACGACTTCGCAGCCGCGCGGGAGCTGTCCACCTACCTCGATCGAGTGCGCGCGGCCTGGGGCAAGATGTCCATCGCCGAGATCAGGACCGACGCGAAGCCGGTGATGCTGAGCGGAGACAAGGTAGTAATAACTGCCATGATCGACACTTCCCTCCTCACGCCCGATGACCTTTTGGTCGAGCTGTTCTACGGAAACCTCTCGAATCAAGGCGAGATCACCGCCTCCGAGCGTGTCCCGATGAAGGCCCTCGCCCAGCACGGGAGCGTCAGGGAATTTTCTGTGACGGTGGACTGTGCGCGCACCGGTCAGCAGGGTTATGCGGTCCGCGTGCTGCCGCAGCATCCGGCCCTGGCGGTGGACTTCGTTCCGGGCCTGATTCGCTGGGCTTGATTCCGGTCGCCACGGTTGCCGTTAGGCGACCGTGGGCAGACGGCGCGGTAGACATTAGGCGATCTTTTCCCTGGCGCAACTTTTTTGTAAGGGAGCTGTCTATATGGGTGGGATGGGGTGGTTTCCACTCCATCCGGGGAAATTTCAAGTCAGTGAGGCCGGTACATGGCAGCTTCTTCAGTCGCGGCTCAGGTTCTCGTCGCCCTTATCCCCATCCTCGGAATATTCCTTGGGAGTGTGGTCGCCTTTTCCTATCTCCTGTGGACGCACCGGGAGCGAAAGCTCCTCATCCAGCAGGGCACGTGGAGTCCGAACCGCATCGCCTTCGAGGCCCTCTGCCTTCTGGTTGGGCTCGTCCTGACGAGCGTGGGGCTGGTCATTTCTTTCCTCATTGGCATCGTCAATGGTGTGGGATATCCGCTTCTCGGGGGCCTCATTCCCTTCATGTGCGGGGTTAGCCTCCTATTGTATGTCTGGCTACGCGGAAAGCCGCGCGCCTGAGCAGGAAGGGAGATGGAGCAGGAGGGAGCTGAAGGCGTTCCCGGAAGCGAGGCTGACGACGCGGTCATCCAGCGTGTCCTCGACGGGGATACCGAAGCCTTTGCCCTCCTTGTCCGGAGGCATTCGCAGCGTGTGCACCGCGTCGGTTTTGCCTGGTTCCGTGACCATGACGATGCCGAAGACCTCGTGCAGGAAGTGTTTACAAAGGCCTACTCCAAGCTGGCCAGCTTTCGAGGGGGCTCGCTCTTTTCGACCTG
Source organism: Rectinemataceae bacterium (assembly GCA_049317365.1). GTDB lineage: Bacteria > Spirochaetota > Spirochaetia > Treponematales > Rectinemataceae > CAIJMU01. Next base: position 32,779 of record JBMOIK010000004.1, read on the forward strand.
GTTGATCCGCATAGCATACAATACCGCGACCACAGGTAAGGCCAGGAAGCGTGTCCACGAGGAATTCCACGAGGATGCCTACACCATGGGGAATAACCCGGTCGAGGCCGAGGCAGTGGCGCGGGAAGCTGCCCAGGAAGTGCGGGCGGCCCTGGCTACCCTTTCCCCCGAGCAGGCTATCTGTGTTGAACTGGCATTTTTCCAGGATCTTTCGTACATAGAGATTTCCAAGGCGAGCGGATTTCCCGTCAACACGGTGAAGTCCCATGTATTCAGGGCAAAGCGCCTCCTCAGGGAGCGCCTGGACCCCGGACTGGGAGGCATGACATGACCTGCACACAATTCATGGAGCGCTTTGATTCCCTTGAGCCGGGCATTGCCCCGACCTTCTTCATGTCCCGCCACCTCCATCAGTGCGATTCCTGCCGGGCTTCCGTTGCACGCGTGGACTCGGCCTTGGCTGCCTGGCGCGGCGCGGAGTGCGCGGCGAGGCTTTCGCAGCCCTTCGCAGACCGAAGCGAGGAAAGGATCATGGCAGCAATCCGTCTGACACCACGCCCCAGACGGGAACTGAGCATGGCCCAGTGGTTGCTGCCTGTCGTCATCGTGGCAGGTTCGAGCATCCTCCTTCCCTTGGCCTTGACCGGCAGCCCCCTCGCTTCGGTTTCGGACGGAGCGCTGACCTTCTCGCTGGCGATGATCCTCGGCGTCGGGCTCGCCATCTTTGGCTCCCTCTTCATCATCAGCCAAGCGGAGGGGATCCTCCCTTGGGTGGACGAGCACTCTGAGGAGTGGGGTATCGACAATTTCCTGCATGGGAGCCATTGAGGTCTGGTTATGAAAAAGGCCGCCTGGGTAGGCGGCCTTTTTCGTCACGCGGCCCTTTAAGGCGCGTGGCCCTTTAAGGCGCGCGGCCCTTTAAGGCGCGTGGCCCTTTAAGGCGCGCGGCCCCTTTGGGGGCGCTGCGGATCAGTTGCCTTCCCTGATGATTTCGATCTTGATGCCCTCGGGAGCATCGGCATCCTCCTTCGGTGGAATGCTCACCTTGAGTATCCCGTTCCGGAAGCTGGCCTTGACCTTCTCCTGGGAGAACTTGTCCGCCGGCACGTAGTACTTCTGCTTTTCAACATCCTTGAGCTTGAGGCGGCGCTTTACATAGCGGAGGCCATCCTCGGCGACGTTTTCGAGGCCTATGCGTGCTGAAAACACCATGTAGTCACCCTGGAAGGTGAGCTGGATGTCCTTTTCGTCAAAGCCCGCAAGGGCAAACTCAAAGACCATCGAGCGGTCCGGGGTAAGGTAGATGTTCATGGGTGGAAAGGAATAACCGGGGTAATAGTCTGCGTTGTTGTCGTGCCCCATGTCAAACCAGGGGGAGCTATGGGGGACGTGATCGGCGCCGGGACCAGGGCCTTCGTGCGGCATCTGGAACTCCTTGCCCATTTTTTCGCTGAAGTCACGCGCAGCGCTGAAAACCTCGTCCAGGATCGTACCGATGTCTACATACATGCGGTCTTTCATGATCTCCTCCTTGGGAGCGAGCGATGTGCCCGGCTTTCGACCGGGAAACACCATGATCCATCTAGTGCCCCCCATACGGGGCGGCTCCTGCCATCCTTGATGGCGTCCGCGGATCCCTTCAGGCATCCACTTCGTACAGTTAAAGATAGTGATGATTTCCGAGCGGGGCAAGCCCTGGCCCGCTGGCAATAAAAAGGCCGCCCGGCGCTTATGCCGGGCGGCTCCACTGCTTTGGATCGCTTACTTGTAGAGGAGGGGGAAATCGACTTTCTTGCCTGCCTCGGCGACATCCGCGGGGATGACGCTCCAGTTGCCGATCGGAGCAACTGTAACGGCACCCTTCTGCTTCTGGAACCACCCGAGGAGGTAGAAGCGGAGGTCCTTGGTGGTTGCACCGTTCACGAACTGGAGCTTGCCGACGGCGACCTTGTCCATGCCCGCACCGGTGGTGAGGTGGCCGCCGCCGCCTGAGCCGCGGTAGGAGTTGATGGCAACTACATAATTCCTGGCCGGATCGAAGCCGCTGCCGTCGGCCATGGATGTGATGGCGACGCGCTCTCCGGCAGGCTTGGTGACATCGACCGTGTAGTTGATGCCGGCAGCGGAATCGTAGTTGTAGGACGCGGAGGCGGTCTTGTAGGCAGGGAGGGTCTTGCCCTGGGGATCCCTGACAAAATTGATGAGGTGGTTGCCGTCGTTGGGCAGGGTATCGAACCAGCCCTTGTAGGAAAACTCGAGGAAGTCCTTAACCTGCTGGCCGCTCATGTCCATCGTGTAGAGGAAGTTCTCGTACTGGTAGAGGTTGAACATGTCGCGGACATACATGGTGCCATCGGCCGAGCTCGGGATGGTGGCGTCGAAGGTGAGGGGCGCCGCGAAGGAGATATCCGCCTTCTTGAGTCCCATGGCGGGATCGGCCGAAAGGTCGAGCTGGATGCGGTGGATGAGGTCGACAAAGGCGGAGTCGCCGAACATGGAGTCGCGGGTCGTGATCTTGCCGGCGAGCTTGCCGACAGGCTGGTCGACCCAGGTCTTTACCGCATCGTAACGGGACTTGAAGCTGCTGGTGAATCCGGGGTCCGCAGTCAGCCAGTCGGTGGGGACGAGGGCCGCGTTGAAGGACTTGGTCCAGGCCTTGGCCTTGGCGTCATACTGGAGGGAAATGTCGAGGCGGCTGACGTTCTTGGCGGCGTTGACGGCTCCGACCATCCAGACCTTCTTGCCGTCGGGGCCGATCACGTCCATCTTCTTTTTGGCGACGGGGTCCCAGCCCTGGCCGTCCCAGCCTGAGTGGTCATGGCCGACAAAGATCGCGTCGAAGCCTGCGACTTTCTGGGCGACGAGCTGTGCGGCGTTCTCGTTTTCCTTGGTATCGGCGGTGGTGCCGCCGTAGCTGTA